>JBEHXD010000154.1:0-10103 GCA_048498875.1 Verrucomicrobiota bacterium | reverse complement strand
CCGAATCCTCCCGAGCGCACTGCGGCCATCGCCTGGGGGAACGACTGGCAGATGAGAGCCGGGTGCAGCTCGGTTTGCAGTTCCTTCGCCAGGGCGCGCAATTTTTGCGTGAACTGTCCGTCGCTCGTGTGGATGGCGAACGGCAGTTTCCCCAGCAAATCGCGCAGCGAACAATCGCTTCGTGCCGGGTCCAGGGATTTTGGGACGACGGCAGTAAAACTCAGGGTCCCCAGCGGTGCGGATTTGAGGGGGGCGACGGCCGCATCTTTTCTGATCACGCCAAAATCCACGCGTCCGTCCTTCAATTGTTGCACAATTTCATTGGTGCGCAGGTTGCTCGTGGCGAACCGCACCGCCGCCTGTTGGCGCATGATTTCCCCCAACCGCGGGATTACCAGCCAGTGAATGAGGCTGTCGCCCGCGGCGATGGTGTAGTCGACGGTCTCGGCCCGGCACTCCGCGCGAAAATCCTGCAGTGCGTGCAGCTGCGAGCGTACGAGTTCCGCGAGCTGCACGCCTTGGGGCGTGAGCTTGAGTTGACGTCCCTGCCGCTGCGCGATCTCGGTGCCGAAAAATTCCGAGAGTTCCCGCAGTTGGCGGCTGTACTGGCTTTGACGGATCGGATCGCCGGGCGCGGCTTTGGCGATTCCACCGGCATCGTAGATTTCGACCAGCACACGCAGCCGGTCCAGTGACAGGCCGCGTTCGGAGAAGAGTTTTTCGTACATGACTACTCAGTCAGGTATTATGCATGAATTGCTGTGGCAAGCCTGCTTCGTTCTGGTAGTATCCGCCTCGTGATTTTTCCGCCGGGCGGCTGGTGGAAGAAATTTCAAAAAAATACATCCACCCTCTTGATTTTCCGAACCGATCTTCCGTTGTAACCAGTAGAATACTTTAACGTCATCCCCCTTCCCATGAAATCCACATCAGTCATATCAGCACCGAGTCTCCTTAAAACGGAGAAGCATTGGTCTTATGCGACCATGTGCGATCGGGCGACCCTAAGGTTGTCCGGCAGTTCGGTCGGTTTTCAACCCGAACGTAATATCTTAAAAGGAAGTGGGACCCACTGACCTGAGGACCAGCCATAGCCTCTCGCAGCCCACTTCCCCCCGGAAGTGGGTTTTTTCATGTCTGAAAGGCCGCTTCCGGGAACCGAGATCACTCTCGTTTCCAGATTCCGTAAGCGGCTTCATCGCTGAGCCCAGTCAATCAGCCAACGCCCGCATCAAATCCCGCGGCCGTCCAATCTGGCAGAAATTTTTCCGCCAACAGGGACGCCGGTGTGTGTTCTTTTTTGTGAAGGAATGCGCCGCAACTCGCGACGTGTTCCAATCTAATTAAATGCAGGGCCAATCTCAGTTGGCTCCTGCGCAAACGTGCGGTGCGCCTCGGGCGTTAAACGGCAAGGCCGGCCGCGCGTTTCAATTTTATGCCGCCTCTTTAGGTAGGGATGGACCGCCGGGCCGTCCGTGCACGCGTCGCGCCCTACCGTGATAGTGAGGCGGCCATTTTCCTATAGGAAGCGCCGGTTGTTGATCCGAAGCCGGAGTCCGCTTTTGCCCCATCGGATATTACAGGAGCTTGCCGGCAGCCAGAGCCGGCAGGGGCTAATTTATCTGGGAGGTGGAGCGGCTTGACCTCAAGACGCTTTCAGAGTCCCAGTTCGGAGCTGTAGTGTGAATAGTCAGCACAGCGGACTTTTACTCCGCAAAGTGTGGGTGCAACTCCCGCCGGCTCCACCATTCGCAATCGCGAATGGTGCCCTCCTTGGCTTCAGCGATGGAGGACTGCGTTGGAAGTTTTCACTTTTGGCAGAGCGAATCCATTAGCGGTTAAATTTTCAGCATTTTCATTTTCACCATCAGTCATTGAGGGCGGACGCACGGAGAAGTCTTCCGGCGCCGAGCGACCTGGAACTGGTGGGGAACTCTTTTCGCGCGTTGGTAGAGAAATCATACAGCAGTTCGCAAAACTGCCTTACGCCGGTGCAACTCCGGCACGCGCGTCCCTCTTTTGGATTTAGCGAGGGACGGGCCTCGGCTTCGTCGTCGGACAGGGTTCGATGACGAAGTGCTGTTCTGGGAAATTGGTGAAATACAATCACGCCTGGCTTGCATCCAGGAGTCGGCGGTGGGAATCCGCCATTTTCCACCATTTAAGGGAGTTGTTCCGGTCATCCGGTTGTAACCCGGAGGTCTTAAAATCGACCGGTCTGCGACGAGTGGTGCGATTCCACCAACTCCCACCACGCGGACGTGGCCGACAAGCAAGGCAGCGGCTTCCAAACCCGCCCGATGCAGGAGCATTACCTGCCGTCCGTGCCAAATTTCTGGGACTGTAGTGTAGAAAGTCTGCACGTCTCGCTGAAGACGAGAAGGTATTGGTGCGATTCCAATCGCTCCCACCAATTTTCTTTCCGCACCGGAAAGAAAATTGCCCTCCGAAGCCTCGGCGAAGGAGGGTCCAATTGTACGTCGATCAGCGCGTCGATTTTTATAGCAGGAAGCGGACAGTTCCGCCGTCGGTCTCATAAGCCGGCTCTTTTCGTGCAACTCGAAATCCTGCTCCCATTTTTCTCGGAGCGTAGCCTAGAAGTCAGGCACTCGGTTTGGGACCGAGTTTACGCGTGTGCGAATCACGCCACTCCGACCATTTTCAGGTGCGTGGCCCAGTCAGCGGGGCACCGGTCTGTGACGCCGGGGAAGCGGGTGCAACTCCCGCCCACCTCACCATCCTTCGCCGGCGTGTCGCAGAATGCTGTGATGCCTTCGCGATTCCTACGTGGTCGGGACTGAATCCAGTCGTCGATCAGTGCTTCGGATGTCACCGCCAGCTTTGTGACCGAGGACAAACTAGCAGAGTCGCCTGCCTGTCGAGCAGGAGATAGCGGGGGCGGCACCCGTCGGTCGCGCCACTTTCGAGGTGTCGCCTAGCAGCCATGGCAGCTGGCCTACACCCAGCCATACGGGGGTGCGAGTCCCTCCACCTCGACCAATTTTTCCGGGTTTTTTGTCGGGTAGCTCAATAGTAGAGCGGCCGTCTGTTAAGCGGCGAGATGCAGGTGCGACCCCCGCCCCGACAGCTTTGTGGGAGGAAGTCGGCACATACGATTTCTTCCGGCAGGTTCTATTTATCAGGGTGTGGTGCCAAATAGTCGGCGACTCCGCTTTGAACGGAGATCATGCAGGTGTCCCTCGACTTTGCTCGGGACCTTGAGCCTGCCGAAACGGCAAGTCCTGTCACCCTGACCATTTTTTGCGCGGTCCACGTTGGACCGCGCGCAAGCGCGAGGTCCGCTTTACCAAGCGGGCTTCATAACCAGGAAAACCATGAAAGCCATCGTAGTAATGATCGGTTGGTTCGCGGTGGCTGCTATTGTGTACATTGCACGTAGCGACTACCGGCGCCGCCGGCAGATCCGTCAGTAAACAATACCGGCCCGGAGGAAAACTTCCGGGCCGGTTCAATTTTAAGAAGCGGAAATTTTTTTGATCTGGCTCGGTGGCGCAGCAGGCAGCGCAGCTCCCTCATAAGGAGAAGGTCGCGGGTGTCCCTCGACTCTGCTCGGGACCTTGAGCTTGTCGAAACGGCAAATCCCGCCTGAGCCCCCATTTCCTGTCTGATCCGAGGTAGGGCGCGAACCGCCGGGCGCGCCGATGCACTCACGAGGCAATTCAATTTACGGGCGAGTGGACGGAAGGGAAACCAGCAGAACCGATGCGCTCAGAACGCATTGTCCTTGGGGGTGCGGAGCGCAGCAGCGCGACCGAGCCGCGTCTAGCGGAGCCTGCAAGGCTGAGCGCGATGAGCGCGAATCAAATCCCTCCTCGCCTACCAATTTTGGCCCATTCGGATATCAGCTAGTCCGCCGGTCTTTCAAGCCGGAGCAGCCGGGGCGGCACCGGCATGGGCTGCCAGTTTCCGGGCAGTGAGATCAGGGTTACTTCGCCTGAAAAGCGTGTGGTTGTCGGTTCGAGTCCGATCTCTTCCAGCGATGGAGGGGTAGCTCAATGGTAGAGCACATTCAAATACCCTAGTCGCTTGTTCTCCCGGTTTCTTTTTTCCGAGCAGTGAAGGGGGAGATACTTCGTCACCAAACCGAATCCCGTGCCGTGGCTGACCCCATTGGCTGCGAATACGAGCGTCCGTTATCGCGCAAGCGATAACGGGAAGGGCTCCAGGGAACTTCGCCTGTTTTTCTCCCGGGAAATCTTTGGAGGCAGTGAGCGTGCGGTTACTTCGGAAAACGCGCCTCTCGTGAGAGAGGAGGTGCAGGTTCAACCCCTGCCCGAGCCGGTAACGGATCGGTGGCGGAATCATTATAATCCCGTTCGCGGTTTTCTCCTCCAATTCACTTTCGAGGGCAGTGAGGATGCGGTTACTTCCGGTAATGCACGCAAGTGCCTTGGTTCAAATCCAAACCCCGCGTTCGGCTTTCTCCTTCGTTTCACTTCATCCGGGCAGTGAGGACTGGGTTACTTCATCTAACTGAACAACCCCCAGTCCGGTTTTTCTCCCGGGTGTTCAACCCGTTCCCCGGCGTTTCCGGGCTATCCCGCCGCGCTCCGATTTCCGCGCGGCATCATTATCAATAAAAGGAGGCCGCCATGGCCAAATTCAGTATTCTTCCGTTTCTTTCGCGCAAAGCCACCGTGCCCAACACGGTAAATTTCGAAGGTGGCCGCGCCTTCACCCAGACCGCCAGGCTTGAATTCGTTTCGATCATGCTCACCACGTTTCTCGAGGATGAGTTTTATCGCACCGGGAAACAAACCACGGCCCGCATCCGTGAGCTGATCGCCAAGGTCAGCGACGCGCGTTTCGTGGCGAAAGCCGCGCTCTATGCCCGCAACACCCACGGCATGCGTTCGGTGAGCCACCTCGTGGCGGGCGAACTGGCCAAGTCGGTGAAAGGTGCCCCTTGGACGAAACGCTTCTTCGCGCAAGTGGTGCGTCGTCCCGACGATGTGGTCGAAATTCTCGGCTACTATCTCGCTGCCTACGGGCGTCCTATTCCCAACTCCCTCAAAAAGGGGCTGGGCGTGGCCCTCGGCCGCTTCGACGAGTATCAGCTCGCGAAATATCGTCGCGATCACTCGGTGTTCAAACTGGTCGACGCCGTGAACCTCGTTCGTCCCCGCGCTACTCCTGCACTCTCGAAACTCGTCCGCGGCGAACTCGCCCCCGCGCAAACTTGGGAAACCAAACTCACGCAGGCCGGAGTGGGAAAATCCGCCGTCGAAACGGCCGCCGCCAAGGCTGAAGCCTGGGCCGGTCTTGTTCGGGGGCAGAAGCTCGGCTATCTGGCCCTGCTGCGTAATGTGCGTAACATCCTCACGCATGCACCCGAGGTGGTGACGGACCTGTGCCAGCAACTCACCGACGAAAGCACGGTGCGTCGTTCGCTGGTGTTTCCGTTCCAGTTTCTCCCCGCGCTTGAGGTGCTCAAGCAGGACAACCTGCCGGACGCCGCGCGCGTGATGGAAGCGCTCAACGACGCGATCGATCTCTCGCTCGCAAACGTGCCGAAGTTCGAGGGCAACACGCTGATCGCGCTGGATTCGTCCGGTTCGATGGCGGGTCGCCCGCAAACGATTGGCTCGCTGTTCGCCGCCGTCTTGGTGAAAGCCAGTGGCGCCGACCTCATGGTCTTCAGTGACGAGGCGCGCTACCTGACGCTCAACCGCCGCGACTCCACGCTGACCGCCGCCAACAGCATTTCGTTTGCGTCGGGTGGCACCAACTTCAATGCGATCTTCGAGCGCGCCAACCGCCGCTATGATCGCATCGTGATCCTGTCCGACATGCAGGGTTGGATCGGAGGGGGTGCGCCGGTGAAACCATTCGCCGATTATCAGCAGCGTCACCAAGTGGCGTCACGCGTGTTCAGCTTCGACCTGAAAGGCCTCGGTACACTCCAGTTCCCTCAGGAACGCGTATACTGCCTCGCCGGTTGGAGCGATCGGGTGTTCGAGATCATGCAGAAACTCGACCGCGATCCCGAGGCGCTGGTGCGCGAAGTCGAGTCGGTCCCTCTCGAGAGCTGACTTGTCCCGCATTCTGCCGGAGTTCCGCATGCGGAACTCCTTTTTCCCTTCATCGTCCAAAAGACAGGACGCGGGCCCGCGAAGCCTGAAATCGAGGTGCAAGTCCTCGTGAAGGGACCAATTTTATTCCTTGTGTAGTGAAACATATATCACGCCGCGCTTCGAACGCGGTATTGTGGGTGAGACTCCTGCCACAAGGGCCATTTCCGACCGGGCAGCTTTTGCATTTCCGAAGCTGCAACCCGTGTAGCATTTACCTGACCTGACATTTCCTCCGCGTGGCCGAGCAGCTTAGGCCTCCGCCTTCTAAGCGGACTGACGCAGGTGCAAATCCTGCCGCGGGGACTTTGGGAGAGTGAATCCGCCGAGGCGCGGACGCTGTTTCGAAAACAGATGGATCGGCCTGACCGATTGGGGCGCAAGACCTCCGCTCTCCGCCATTTTCCGCCCGTAGCTCAAAAGCAGAGCAGCCGACCGATAATCGGCCGACCTTGGCGCGCTACCAAGCGGGCGGACCAGCCTTCGTTCCATGAGCTTTGGCTCGGCGAAACAATTGGAGGGTTAATCCTGAAAGTCAGGAGCCGCGTTGCTAACGCGAGCGGCGATCACGTGTCGCTGAGGGGCAGGACCTCAACCCTCCGCCATTTCCGCTCCGGAAAACTTCCGAAGCGTAGCGACAGGCGCCCCTGCCTGTCGCCTGGGGTTGTTTCAAACTCACAGGCACGGAGGCCTGTGGCTACGCCGCACCGGTTGGGACGGACAACTTCATTCACAAAAAAGAACACACCGGGCCTCCGGGCTCTCCCATTTTAATTTCAAAATTTCCCTTACCATGAACACCGATCTTCTCGAAAAGCCGATCGTCCTCTCGCTCAACCGCGCGTGGCAGGTCATCGGCCACCGCACCGTCAAACAGGCGCTCATCGCGCTTAATGGCGGATCGGCCGGCCTGCCGCCTGCCATGGGACTCGACATTGCCTACGCGAAACTGGCGGACGATGCCTGGAACTTCGACCGGCCGCTCTACCTCAACCCACTCGCATGGGACGAGTGGATCAAGCTTCCCGTGCGCGAATTCGATTTCGCCGTATCCACGCCGAAACTGCGCATCCGCGTTCCAACCGTGATGATCTCCACGCAATACGATCGCATGCCGCTGCGCGTTCCGCGCGTCAGCCGCACCGCGATTTTCAATCGCGACGGTGGGGTCTGCCAATACACCGGCGAGCACGTCGGCAAAACCGGCGGGAACCTCGATCACGTCATTCCCCGCGATCGCGGTGGGCGCGACACGTTCGAGAATCTCGTCTGGGCGAAACGGGAAATCAATTCCCTCAAGGCCAACCGCCTTCCGCACGAAGCCGGGCTCCGTTTGCTGCGTCGTCCAAAAACTCCGGCGGTCCTGCCGGCGTCCGCGACGATCCGCGAACCGAAACACCCGGATTGGCGCCACTTCCTCCATCTCTAAATTTAACCGGGTAGGGCGCATTATCCTTAATCCGCCCTGCCGCTCCACTCTCATGACCTGCATTAATTCCAGTCCACTCGCCCTCGCCGACCTCCTCGATATCGTGGAGACCGCGCTGGCCACGGTTTCCCGCCGTCTGCCCGCGCATGTTGGTCGCGACGACCTCGCTTCGACGGGCAAGCTCGCCCTGATCAACGCCCTCGCGCATGTCGCGGGGGGCGAGGACGAGATTCGCGCTTATTGCTTCGTGCGGGTGCGCGGAGCGATGCTCGACGAACTGCGCCGCCTCGATTCGCTTTCTCGCAATCGTCGTGAACAAGCCAGGGCGATCGCGCGCGCCCAGCATGCGGTGGCCAGTCAATATGGCCGCGAAGCCACGCTCGACGAGGTGGCGGACATCACGGGTCTTTCGATTCGCGCGATCGTTTCCACGCTCAACGCCCGGACCGCGGAAGCGGAGCTGGACGAGACCGATTGGAACACGGTTCCCGATGAAGCCAGTCCGTCTCCGCTGGAAACGGTCGAGCTGACCGACCTGCATGCCGGTCTTCGTGCAGCGTTGACGCGGCTGCCCGCCAACCAGGCGCATGCGCTTCGCCGCTATTACCTGGAGGACGCCACACTCGACGCGATCGCAGCGGAACTCTGCGTCTCACGCGAACGTGCCCGGCAGATTCGCGAGGCCGGGGAGAAAAAACTCCGCGCCGATCTCATCGTGCTGTCCCTGTGGCAGGCACTGTTCGCCCAAACCTGATTCTGCACTGCCGCTACGTTTCCCGTAGGTGGCGCGCTCGCCGCGCCACGTTCTCAATCGTTGCGTGCAAGCACGCGCCGTACACACCCGATATACAACACGATCATGACCAACTCAACTCCTCTGATTCGTCCTGCGGCCAAGCCGCTTCGGCTGGTGAAGCTCATTCCGGTCAAGCGCTTGTCGCGTCCGCAATTCAAATCCCGTCTGGTCCGTCACACCCTTCGTCATGCGTTTCTCTGATAAACACGCCGCTCGCGACAAACACCTGCTCCGGTTGGAGCGGGAACTGACTCGCTTGCGAAAAGCCAAGTGGAATGCTCCCATCATTCCCTTGGAACACCCCTATCAGCGTGGCTGGGTGAAAACCTTCAAATTGCGCGACGATGCTCTCCATCATCCCGAGGTGAAAGTCTTTCGTGCAGTCCTGCTGGTCGTTAACCAGAAGGTGACGTCCCGGAACCGCGATTTCGTTCACAAAAATGGCGGACCCCATGTGCTGCGCCCCCGTATCATTCCGGTTTGCGAATGGGTCCGCCGTCCCTGGCCTTTCAGTCACCAGCGGTTGTTCGCCTATGGCCAGTGGGAACTGGAGGAAATTTATCTCTGGACCACGCACCAGCAGCGCAACTGGATCCGCGGTTTCCGCCTGATGCGCACCTGGTGGCTCGAGAAGATTGTCGGACCGCTCATGATCACGCATCAAAAAGTGGACCTCCCGGAGGTTCGCAGCCGGATCGCCGAAATCGAAGCCCACTTCACGGCGCGGCTCGGAAGGGAGCGATTGAGCCATCTTCATGGACGCCGTTCTTCCTGGCGCGGTCGAAGCACTCCCGCGGGAGAGCGGGACGCTGTCGCATGCGCCGAACAATTCGCGTCAGTCGATTTTTGACCTGACTGGTAAGTCATATATTCTGCATCCATCCCTCTACCTCCATCCACTGGATTTCGGTATAGTAGCCACATAACAAAACAATTTTAGCACCCCACTTTTATGACTATGGAAATCAAAGCCCGCGACCTGATCGCGGCTGGCTGGCATGAAGGCCGCCGCCTGGGTCCCGCCCTGCGCCGTGCGCGCGACCTCGAGTCTTCCGGACTCACGCGCTCCGACTTGCTGACCCAGCTCGAACAGGAATTCCCGAAGCAACTCGCGGTGATTCTTCCGCGCTATGAACCCGCTCCGTTGGCGGAAGCCATCGAGACGGATACGCCGGAGGAACAGGCCAATGTGGCAACCGTTCGCACGCGCATGCGTGAGTTGCTGCACGTTCCCGTGGTGCAACGCGGTGTGATTATGCCTGACGCCTGCCCAACCGGCGGCGGCACCGCCACGATTCCCGTTGGCGGCGGAATTGAAGTGGCCAATGCCATCATTCCCGGCGCGCACTCGGCTGATATTTGCTGCTCGATGTTCGCCTCCTTCTTTCCCGCCAATCATCCGGTCGGCGAAATGATGGATCATCTCCAAAAGGTGACGCACTTCGGCCCGGGCGGACGTCCGCGCGGTTACCAGATCACTTCGCCCGTGCTCGAGGAGCCGGTGTGGGATAATCCGTTCCTGAACGGACTGCGTTCCCGCGCCCAGGATTTTCTCGGCACCCAGGGTGACGGGAACCACTTCGCCTATATTGGCCGGATTGAGTTCACTGAAACGCAACGCGTCGCCATCGAGGCTGCCGGTTACACCGAGCTGTCCGACTGGATTACGCGCCGTGACGGAAAATTCAACGTGCTCGTGACCCACCACGGTTCGCGTGGCCTTGGCGCCGACCTCTACAAGCGCGGCCAAGTCGCCGCGCGCAAGTGGTGCGACGAAAACGCCAAG
>JBEHXD010000153.1:0-10125 GCA_048498875.1 Verrucomicrobiota bacterium | reverse complement strand
GGGCGTTTTCCGGGGAACACGCGATAGTGTCGGTGGAAAGAAAAAGCGCCCGCGCCATGCCGCTCACCAGTTGAAGCTGCTGCCAGTCCTTCTCGCCGAAATAAGCGCGATTCGCCTGCACCAGATTCAAAAGTTTCAACACGACCGTCAGCACGCCATCAAAATGACCGGGACGATGCGCGCCTTCCCATTTCAGGCTGAGCTCATTTTCCGTCACCCGATAATGATAACCGTCCGGATAAAGATCCTCGTTGGTCGGCGTTAACACGTAGTCCACCAAGCCGGCGGAAAGCGCGAGGTCCGCCTCAAGCGTGCGCGGATACTTCTTCAAATCCGCCGGATCGTTGAACTGGGTCGGGTTCACGAAAATGCTCAGAACCACGACCTCGTTCTCGTTGCGTGCCCGCTGCAGCAACGCGCGGTGTCCTGCATGCAGCGCGCCCATCGTCGGAACGAAGCCCACGGTGCGCCCGGCAAATTCGGACGCCGTCCGGAGTGTTCGCCATTCGGAAACGGAATGGATCACCTTCATCACGCCAGCACCTCCTCCGCCGACGGAAATTTCCCGCCCCGCACGTCGCGCACGAAGGCATTGACGGCGCCGGCAATCGATTCGTGGCCCTCCAGGTAACGGCGCACAAATTTCGGCCGAAAAGCAGAGTCGAATCCAAGGAGATCCGGCAACACCAGCACCTGACCGTCCGTGTCCGCACCGGCACCGATGCCGATCGTCGAAATCGATAGCGCCCGCGTGACTTCATCGGCCAGCGCCGCCGGCACGCACTCCAGCACCAGGGAAAACGCCCCCAGTTTTTCCAAAGTCTGCGCGTCGGCTTTCAAACGCTCCGCCGCCTCGGGCGTCTTTCCTTGCAGACGATGCCCGCCAAATTGATTCACCGATTGGGGCGTCAAACCGAGATGTCCCATCACGGGAATGCCGCTGCCGATCAAATGGGTGATGATCTCCTCGTGACCCGCGACGCCCTCGATTTTCACCGCCGTGGCCCCCGCCTGCATCAGCGTTCCGGCCGCCCGGACGGCTTCGTCGCGCCCCTGACGCACGCTAAGAAAAGGCATGTCGGCGATTACAACCATCCTGGGTGCACCGCGACGCACCGCGGCGGTGTGTAGCGCCATCATGTCCGTCGTGGCATGCACCGTGGAAGGAAACCCGTGCACCACCATCGCGGCGCTATCTCCCACCAAAATCGCGTCCACTTCGGACGCCGCGAGCAGGCGCGCCATGAGCGCATCGTAAGCGGCCACGACCACGATCGGCTTTTCTTCGCGCTTCGCGCGGGTGAAATCGAGTATACTCTTCACGCTGCCGCGGGAGTTTTCTCACAAAGGAAAACCTGCCGGCGGGCGGATTGGATCTTGGGTGCTTTTCGCATGGCGATGAAGCCTCGGGTCCGAGGTGAGAGTTATGGTTAAATGTCCGGTCGCGATCGAGTTCGCGCTAGACCCCGTTATTGATGCCCGGGACGTTACACCGCGCAACTCAAATGCGTGTCATCGACGGACGTTGCCGGTGAATTCAGAGCAGTTTTACAACCTGCTTGCCACCCGCCGGAAGCGGGCAATTTTCAAGGCGTGGCACTGCGCTACCTCACCATCGATTTCAATTCGTTCTTCGCCTCGGTGGAGCAGCAGGAACGTCCGGAACTGCGGGGAAAGCCCGTGGCCATCGTTCCCGTGCTCGCGGAAACCACCGGTGCCATCGCGGTAAGCATTGAGGCAAAAAAACTCGGATTGACGCGCAATGCCCGCGTGGCGGAAGCGCGTCAGATTTGTCCCGAACTGATCGTCGTGGAAGCGCGGCCGGAAACCTACATCAGCTATCATCGCAAACTGGTCGAGGTCATCGAAACCTGTGTCCACATCAGCAAGGTGCAATCCATCGACGAGGTAACGTGCGAACTCACCGCCCGATTCGCGCCACGCGTCGAAGCGGAGATGCTCGCGAAAAAAATCAAGGCGGCGATCGCGCGCGAAGTGGGGCCGCTCTTGCGCAGTTCGATCGGAATCGCGCCAAACTGGCTGCTGGCAAAAGTGGCATCGGATATGCAAAAGCCGGACGGGCTCGTCATCGTCGACGAAACCGATCTGCCGGCGAAACTGCTTCATCTTAATCCGGGCGACGTCTCAGGCATTGGCCCAAACATTCAACAACGGCTCACTGAGCGCGGCATCACCACCATGGCCCAGCTCTTTGCTGCATCCCGGGAGGAATTTCACGCCGTGTGGAAAAGCGTACGCGGCGAACAGATCTGGCGATTGTTGCACGGCGAGGATCTCCCTTTCTTCGAACAGCAGGAGGGAAAAACCATCGGACACGGCCATGTCCTGCCGCCGGATCGACGCAATCATGACGCCGCGCTCGCCGTGCTTCATCGCCTGCTGCAAAAGGCGGCGATGCGCCTGCGGCATGGCGGTTACTGTGCCGGAGGCATCACCGTTTCCATCGATTACCGCGACGACGCCCACTGGAGCGCAGAGCTGCGGTTGACCGAAACCCAGGACACGCTGCTGCTCACTCAGGCGTTGAATCAATTGTGGAAAAAGCGCCCGGCCTCCGATCGCAAGCGCGTGCCGATGCGCATCGGGGTTCATCTCGTGCATCTGCTCGATCTGCGGCTGCACACGCCCGATTTATTCGAACAGAAAACCGAGGAAACCCACGGGCGGCTTTTCAGCGCGATGGATCATCTCAACAAGGTACTCGGCAAGAACACCGTCTATTTCGGCGGCGCGCACGGCGCGACGAAGGACGCCCCGATGCGCATCGCATTCACGCGCATTCCCGAACCGGAGATCGAGGAAATCGACCGCAGCTACGAAGGTCGTTTGAAAAAGCCGGCGAAAAAGAAATTACCGGAAGCGGATGCGTGGTAGGATCGGCGGTAGGGCGGATTATTCCTAATCCGCCGTTGTGGTAGCCGGCATGAAGCAATGTCATTCACCGATGCCGCCGGCGCTTTAGGGATAAAGCGCCCTACCTCAATTCTCCTTCCGCGACACGTCCCTGTCCTCGCCGAGAATAATCCGCGCCCCGCGCTTGTACGTGAAGTAAGCGTACACCCATTGCAGAAACACCGCGATGCGATTGCGCATGCCGATCAGGAACACGAGGTGGATGCCCAGCCACATCAACCAGGCGGGATAACCGCTGAGATGGACTTTCCCCACTTGAGCAATCGCGGCGGAGCGGCCGATCGTTGCCATGTTTCCCTTGTCTTTATAGACGAACGACGCGCGTTCTTCGGGTACACGCGGACCGACGGCGATATCATAGGCTAGCAGCTTCGCCACGTGCGCGCCACCCTGGATCGCACCTTGAGCCACGCCAGGGACGATCACTCCGCGCACATCCGTGAGCGCCGCCAGATCGCCGATGGCAAAAACCTCCGGATGCCGGGGGAGACTGAGATCAGGCAGGACTTTCAAACGGCCAGCCCGGTCGACATCCATTCCGAGCGTGCGGGTGACCTGGCTCGCACCGACTCCGGCCGCCCAAATTATGTTGGCCGCGTGCAAGGGCTGGCCATCGAGTTCCACCACCCCCTCGCGAATCGCGGTGACTTTGGTATTCAATCGCACCTCCACGCCGAGCTTCGTCAGCTGACGATGCGCGCTCGCAGACAAACCCTCCGGAAACGACGTGAGGATGCGCGGAGCACCTTCCACCAGGATGATTCGTGCCTGCCGGGGATCGATGTGATCGAAATCCTCGTCCAAAACCGTGCGCGCGAGCTCGGAAAATGTCCCGGCGAGTTCCACCCCGGTGGGTCCCCCACCCACCACCACCGTCGTCATGAGTTCGGTACGGCGCTGCGGATCGGTTTCAACTTCCGCGCGCTCATATGCGAGGAGGATTTTGCGCCGCAGCCGGACGGCGTCATCGAGTGATTTCAATCCCGGGGCAAATTTCTCCCAATCGTCGTGACCGAAGTAAGTGGTCCGTCCGCCCAGCGCGATCACGAGATAATCATAGTTCAGTTCGCCATCGGCCAAGGTCACCTTCCGTGCCCCGAGATCCACGCCACGAACTTCGGCCATGATCACACTCAGATTGGGCTTCTTGCGCAGGATCGACCGGATCGGCTGGGCAATGTCCGGCGCGGAGAGCGCTGCGGTCGCAACCTGATACAACAACGGCTGAAACAGGTGATGATTCTGGCGATCGACCACGGTCACCCGCGCCATATGGGAGGGGAATTCCTTCGCAAACGTCAGGCCGCCGAAACCGGCGCCCAACACCACGACGTGAGGCAGACGGGAAGGAGTCGCATTCATGGCTACAAAGAGTCTAGTTCTTGGACTCCCAAAGTAAACGGCGGTACCCGGATATTTTCCGGGCTTCACATGGCGACGGCTTTGCTAATAGCTGTTTTATGCACTCGCCCTCGGACATTCAAATCATCGGGACGGAAATCGCCATTCGCTGGAGTGACGGCAAAGAGGGCTACATTTCCTTCTCCACCCTGCGCGCCGCTTCTCCCAGTGCCGAGGTAAAAGGTGAGCGGGACATCTTCGGCACCCAATACGGGGGCGAAGTTTCAAAGAATTTTGCCGGCGTCGAGGTCACCGGTTGGGAGCAGATCGGCAATTACGCGGTTCGTTTCGATTTCAGCGACGGACACCGCACGGGATTGTATAGCTATGAATTGCTGCGGCAGTTGGGGGATGCGGAGCCGGGAAGTGGAAATCCATAATTAAAATTCGCGGTTTGAAATCAGGCATGGAGTTTCATCCGTGGAGTAAAACGCCGTTGGCGTCCCACCATTAGTCGCCCAGTCAATCCACCCCGGGACCGCCGAGCCCCAGCTCGGCAAGCGATTTCGGATGACGATCGCGCATCCTCAAGGCCGTTGAGGGCAACGGCCCCTACCAAATACCTTCCGCTTTATTTGCCCGACACAAACCCGCGCTCGCTGGCGCCGGCGAAGGCGAGGAAATGCTTGAACTCGGGGGTACTGCTCAAGGCGTGCTCGCGCAATTTTTCGAGCGCCTGGGTGCGGTTGTAGCCGGCGCGAAACACGATGCGAAACAGCTGTTTCACGGATTCAAGCTGCTCGACACTGAATCCGTTGCGCTCGAGCCCGACTTTGTTGATTGAACGCGCCACCGCCGGATTCCCGTCGGCGATTACGAACGGCGGCACGTCCTGCACGATCTTCGACATGGCCCCCAGCATCGCATGGGAGCCGACCCGGCAAAATTGATGGACCCCCGTGCCCCAGCCGATGTTCACGTGGTCCTCCACCAGCACGTGCCCGGCAAGCGCCGTTTGCGAACTCATCACGAGAAAATTTCCCACGATGCAATCGTGCGCGATGTGACTGTAGGCCAGGATGACGTTATCGTTCCCCATGCGGGTAAACTCCGCATCGTTGGTGGCTCCGTGGATGCTCACGTACTCGCGAAATACGTTGCGATCACCGACGATGAGGCCGGGCTCACCGCCCTTGAACTTGAGGTCGTGCGTTTTCGTGCCCACGCACGCAAACGGAAAAATCTCACACTGCTGGCCAATCGTGGTGCGCCCTTCCACGTTGCCGTGGTGGTGGATCACCGTACCGGCGCCGATGACGGCTTTCGCGCCCACGTAGGCATAAGCGCCGACCGCGACGTCGTCGCCGAGCGTCGCACCCGGTTCAATGATGGCGGTGGGATGAATCTGCTGGGCCATGAACTAGTCGAGGGCGCTGCTGTCGACCGTGGCAAACATCATCTCGGCCGAGCAGACCGGTTGACCACCCACCGTACATTCGCCTTCCGCACACGCGATCGTGCCGCGCACCTTGGTGAGTTTGACCTTGATGCTCAGCTGGTCGCCGGGACGCACCGGCTTGCGCCATTTGATCTTGTCGCAGCTCATGAGCAAAGCCGTCTTTCCTTCCATCGTCACACGACGGATCATCAGAATGCCGGCGGCCTGGGCCATCGCTTCGACCTGCATGACGCCCGGCATGACGGGATTGCCCGGATAGTGTCCTTGGAAAAAGGGCTCGTTGATCGTGACGTTCTTGATCGCGGTCAGCTCCATCTCGCTCAATTCGACCACGCGGTCGATCATCACGAACGGATAACGGTGCGGCAGCGTGTCGAGCACGCGGCGGATATCGAGGGTGGTTTCCGTGGCGATTTCCGCCTTCGGCGTCGCCGCCTTGGCGGGTTTCTTGCCGCCTTTCTTCCACGCCTCGTATTTTTCGAACAGAATTTTGGTCAACTCCGCGTTAACGGCATGCCCCGGACGCGTGGCGACAATGTGCGCCTTGAGCGGCACGCCCAGCAGCAGGATGTCGCCGATGATATCGAGAATCTTGTGCCGGACGAATTCGTCGGCGAAACGCAACGGCTCCTTGGAAATGATCTTGTCGCCCTTGATCACCACGGCGCAGTCCAGACTGCCGCCCTTGATCTTGCCCATTTTGATGAGCTCTTCGATGTCCTCGTAAATGGTGAACGTCCGCGAAGCCGCCACCTGCGCCGTATAAATTTCCGGATCGATCACGAGCGACAAATGCTGGGTGTGAATTCCGCGATCGTCCGCCGACGTGCAGGTGATTTTCAAGCCATCGTAAGGCAGGGCGATGATTGACGAATTTCCGCGGGCCACCGAAACGGTGTCGGACAGGGCAAAGTATTCGCGCTCGGCATCCTGCTCGACCGGCTCGCCCTGCTGGATCATTTGCACAAATGGCCGGGCCGAACCATCCATGATCGGCGGCTCGCTGGCGTCGATTTCGACGATGAGATTGTCGATCCCGCAGCCATGCAGTGCACTGAGTACATGCTCCACGGTGTGAAGTTTCGCATGTCCCACCTGAATGGTGGTGGCCCGGACCAGGTCGGTGACCTGGTCAACCCTCGGCTTAAGCTCCGGATGACCGTGCAGGTCCATCCGCTTAAATACGATGCCGTGATTGGTAGGAGCCGGTTTGAAAGTCATGTGCACGGCATCTCCGGTGTGAAGGGCATTGCCCTTGATGGAGACCTCGCGCAGGAGGGTACGCTGCTTCATGGATGTTTGTCGCGGAGTGTCGGAAACCTCTTGCAAATGACAAGCTTGGAGATGGTCCCAGACCAAACAAAAACGGAGTTTCAGCCCCCGCCCGCAGCGGGCGGATAGGCTGAATGCCCAAAACAGCCGTCCGCTGCTCCTGCGAGGTCAAACTCCGTCCGAAAAAAGCGCGAGACTTCCCGAGGACGAGGTTGACAACGCCGAAATCCCACGGGTAATCCTACCCCCTTACGTAACTAAAAAACCTCCACCCGTATTCTTCATGCCCGCAGCCAACGACCTCCGCAAAGGCCAAGTCATCAACTTTAACGGCGAGCCGCACCTTATCATGGAGACCCAGCACCGTACGCCGGGCAATCTTCGCGCTTTCGTGCAGGTGAAGATGCGCAATCTGCGCTACGGCAAGTCGCTCGAACAGCGCTTTAACTCGCCCGACCCGGTCGAAGTGCTTTCCACCGACCGCCGGACCCTCGAATTTTCGTACGCGGACCGTGAGACCTACTCGTTCATGGATCCGGAAACATTCGAAACCTTTGAAATCAACGCCGTGATGATCGGCGAATCCAAAAATTACCTCGTCCCCAACGGCAAGGCGGACGTCCTGTTTATTAACGACGTCCCGGTGACGATCGACATCCCCTCTTCCGTGGTCCTCAAGATCACCGAAAGCGCCGAAGGCATCAAGGGCGACACCGCCAGCAACGTGCAAAAGCCGGCCACCTGCGAAACGGGGCTTGTTGTCCAGGTCCCGCTCTTCATCAAGGCGGGCGAAATGATCAAGGTGAGCACCGCCGACGGTTCTTATCTTGGTCGCGCCTGAGCGAACCCGCTTTAGGCAACCGTTTGAATTTTCCAACCCGTGGTTCACGCCACGGGTTTTTTATTGCCAGGATTACGATTCCGACATTCCAACCGCCCGAATGGCGATTGATCGTCGTAGCCACAGGCCTCCGTGCCTGTGGTTTTCCATTCACAACCAGCCAACAAGCTGGGACGCCTGTTGCTACCTGCACCAACAGCTATAGCCGAGGTCACAGAATGCTTTTCAGGAAAGCCCGCTCGCTTTGCCTCAATTCACCACGGCGCCGACGTAAACCCGCGTTCGTTGATCGCGGTCACCGCGGATTTATAGGATATTTTCGCTTCCTCGGCGCTGCTCGCCAGCATGTTCAAGTCGCGCAATAAACCGTCCCGCAGGCCATAAATCCAACCGTGAATCGTCAGCTGTTGTCCGCGGCTCCACGCATCCTGGACGATACTGGTCGAGCACACGTTGGCCACCTGCTCGACCACGTTCAATTCACACAACCGCGCACTGCGGGCGGTGTCATCGGGCAACGCGTTCAGGCAGCCGTCGTGTTTCTCTCTCACATCCTGCACGTGGCGCAGCCAGTTGTCCGCGAGACCGACGCGCTCGCAGCGGATCACCTTGCCCACGCCGCCGCAGCCGTAGTGTCCAACCACCATGATGTGCTTCACCTTCAGCACATCGACCGCAAACTGGATTACCGACAGACAGTTCAGGTCGGTGTGAACGACGACATTCGCGATATTGCGATGCACGAACACCTCGCCGGGAAGCAACCCGATGATTTCGTTGGCCGGAACCCGGCTGTCGGAACAGCCGATCCAGAGAAACTCGGGGCTTTGTTGACGCGCGAGTTTCTGAAAAAACTGGGGATCGCGGTGTTTGATCGATTCCGCCCAGGCGTGATTCTGTTCGAAGAGCTTGGTCAGTCTTTTCATTCGCCGCGCATGGTTGATCCCAGCGCGATTTTGTCCACCCCGGAATTTTGAGGAAACCCGCCTGACAACTTCGTGACAAAGTATTACAAGCTCCTGACGACTTTCCCGGCTTTCTCCGCTAAGGTCGTGGCGTTTCGCGAATCCTGCCCCACTCACCGCTCCCATGAACTACGCCCGCAGATTGGTTTCCGTCCTGTTGCTCGTCTTCTCCCTCGTCGGCAGCCTCGCCGCCCAATCGCGAATTGAGCAATGGCGAAAGGTCGATCAAGCCCGTCAAAAGGGTTTACCCAAAACCGCGATCGAGGCGTTGCAGCCCATTATCGATGATGCGATCGCAAGTCGCGACTATGCCGAGGCGATCAAAGCGCTGGAGCAGAAAGTCACCTTCGAAGGCACGCTCGCGGGCGACAAACCGAAGGACAAAATTGTCCGGATGCAGGCCGAGCTGGAAAAAATGCCGGCCGAAATGAAACCCCTTTTGGAAGCCATCCTGGCCCACTGGTATTGGGACTATTTCCAGCAAAACCGCTGGAAGTTCACGCAACGAACCCAGGTGGCGGCCGAGTCCGGACCCGATTTGGAAACCTGGGACCTGGCGCGCATTCTGGCCGAAATAGACCACCGTTTCACCGCGGGACTGGCCGACCGGAAAACGCTCAAGAGCACCCCGATCGAAACCTACGAGAAGCTTCTGCAGGAAGGCCGGATGCCCGACCGCTATCGGCCAACCCTGTTTGATTTCATCGCGTACGAGGCGCTGAATTTCTACTCAACCGGCGAACAGGGGGCCACGAAGGCCGAAACCAATTTTGAGCTCGCTGCGTCCGGCCCGATTTTTGGCGACATTGCTGACTTTTCCCACTGGCAAATCACATCCTCCGACGAAAGTGCACCGGCGATCAGGGCCATCCGGCTCTACCAAAGCCTCCTGGAGTTTCACCAAGCGGACGCGGACCGCTCCGCTTACTACGACGCGGATCTCGCCCGGATTATCTACGGGCACAACCTGGCCACCGGGGAAACCAAGGACGACCGCTACAAGGCGGCACTCCGCCGTTTCATTCAGACAGTCGGAGACCACGAAATTTCCGCGCGCGCACTCGGCCTGCTGTCAGCCCAACTTTTTCAGGAAGGAGACGCCGCCCAAGCTCATACACTCGCGGCGCGCGGCTACGCCGCATTTCCCGACAGCGCGGGCGGCGCGATGTGCTTCAATCTGATTCAAGAGATTGAAACCAAGTCCGCCAGCCTCGATACGGAAAATGTCTGGAACGCACCCTGGCCCACCCTCGATGTCACTTACCGAAACATTGATAAGGTCTATTTTCGGGCGATCCCCGCGGATTTCGACG
>JBEHXD010000152.1:0-10264 GCA_048498875.1 Verrucomicrobiota bacterium | reverse complement strand
CCCGTTACAATCCGGAACTCGAAATCGCACCAGTAGCTCAGTTGGTAGAGCAGCTGACTCTTAATCAGCGGGTCCTAGGTTCGAGCCCTAGCTGGTGCAGTAGTAAAAACGCGGTTTTCCCCGAGGAATACCGCAATCCGGGCAAAAGGCATGTTACCCCGAGATATGCCGAAATGCACCGAGATTCACGAAAATCCTAGCACCCGCCTAGCACCAGAATGGCCCGAGCCGCTTTTCGAGAGGAAAAATGGCCATGGCCCCGACCGAACAACCCGCCCCCCTCAGCACTCCCATCCAAGAAAATCAGGAAAATTCCGAAGGCATTCCTAGCACCGGTGCTAGCCGGAAGGCCGCCAAACGCATCAATTTCACCGTGAAGAGCCTCGCCGCCCTGGCACCGCCTAGCGCCGGGCGGGTGTACGTATATGACACCCTCATCCGCGGCCTTGCCGTCTGCATCACCGCCAAGAACGCCCGCACCTACTATCTGTACCGCTGGGTGGATGGCCGCCCGGAGCGGATCAAGCTCGGCAAAGTGGGCGAAATCACCGTCGACCAGGCCCGCAGCTCCGCCGGCAAGAAGCTCGGCCAGATCGCCGCCGGCATCAACCCGCAGCGGGAGAAGGTGGAGAAGCGCGAGGATCCGACGTTCGGCGAGCTCTTCACGGCCTTCATTGAGAAGTACAAGAAGCCCCTCAAGCCAAAATCGTGGGAGCAGGACCAAGACAATTACGACCTCCACCTGTCGCACTGGAAATCCCGCCGGCTCTCGGACATCACCCGCGCCGACGTGGTCGACCTTCACCGGACCAAGGGCACCAAGCACCCCTACCTCGCCAACCGCCTCCTCTCCCTCATCAGCGTCATGTTCAACCAGGCCCGCAACGTGGGCATCGACCACCGCGGCGAGAACCCCGCTGAGGGCGTGGCCCGCTTTCAGGAGGCCAAGCGGGAGAAGTATCTGAACGCCGACGCCATGCCCAAATTCTTCGCCGCCCTAGACGGCCTCAAGAGCAAGACCACCGCCGACTTTCTCCGCGTGGCTCTTTTCACCGGCCAGCGCCGGGCGAACGTCCAGGCCATGCGGTGGGAGCAGGTGGACCTCAAGACCGGGGTGTGGCACATCCCCGACACCAAGAAGAACACCCCCCACACCGTGCCGCTCGTCGCCGAGGTGGTCAAGATTCTCGAGGACCGGCGCCCGGACGGCGCGAAGAGCGGGTGGGTGTTCCCTTCGCATTCCGGCACCGGCCACCTTGTAGAGCCAAAGAAGGCGTGGAAATCGGTGCTGGCGGCCGCGGGGCTGGAGGGGTATCGGGTGCACGACCTGCGCCACACGATCGCGAGCTGGCAGGCCGCCGCCGGCACCTCCCTGCAGATCATCGGCAAGGGGCTCGGCCACACGCAGACCAAGACCACCGAACGCTACGCCCACGTGGAAAACAGCCCCGTACGCGAGGCGATGAGCCGCGCGGTTGCGGGGATGATGAAGGCGGGGAAGGTTCGCACGGGGAAGCGAGCGAAGCGGTTGAAAGATTAGTGCTGACCAAACAAAAACAATTTCATTGCAGCACACCTCAACCACGCTTAGGCTGGCCGGCCATCATCATGACTAAGGCGGAGAGGGCATGCCAGTAGACAAAAGACTCGGTCAATATCCTGAAATCAAACACATTCTTGATCGCCTTCGGGGAGGGCGACCGAGCGAGGTTATCATCGTTTTTATTCCTAGCCACGATCGGGATGGCAACGAGCTGCCCGCCGCCGAGCAAGCAAAATGGGCCAAAAATGGCATGCTTCTTTTCGGTACCCTGTTCCACGGCGCAACCGCCTTCCGGAACCTTGACGGCATCTATTTCGATAAAGATATGCAGGCCAGCGGGTTGCGCCCAGATTGGGACAAGCCTATAATGATTCAGTCCCTTGCCGAGACGCCCGATGTGAAGAACAAGGACAATTTAGTGCGAGCGGCCCAGTTCTTCCGGGCCATGGGGACGGCTTTGAACCAAAGATGCGTCGGCGTCGTAATCAATAATAAGTACTTCAGCATCGCCACCCCCCAGCGCAAAGAGAATCAGTCATGAGCGAGCTCGATTACAACGAAATTGCTGAAATACTCGGGGCAACTGTGACCGAGGTCGAAATGCCGGTCTTCGGCGGCTTTTCCGCCAATCGTACAGCGATGGAACACCTGCGGACGATCCACGACACTCACCGGCGCATTCGGCTGAGCGAGAAGGAAGTTAAGTTAATTGCACGGGCTTTTGAGGAAACCCGGGAGGGGTACGAGGTCGACCGCCTCCTAGTGTCCAACGAACTCAGCAAAGCGTTCCTTAATCGGTGCTACAAACTTGGCGTGCGGGCATGCCCGTCGGTCGTTTTCAAGAAACTCCAAGGGATAAGAAAGGCGAATTCGCACGGCATCATCCTGAAGCCGGCCACCCGCGACAGTGGCATAGACCCAGAGCCCGTGTCGTACATTGCGGAGATAGCTTATTCGCAACTCCCCTACCATCCTGAGCTTTCTGAAGACGAGGTCATCACAAATCCTGACATCGGTCGGGAGTTTGAACACCTAGCTCGACTCATTGACCCTAAGGCCTCCTTAACGTCCGTCAAGTGGGCACTCATCAGCCTGAGAAAAAGCAGGGGCGCGATCAAGGTGAAAAGCGAAAAGCTTCTGGCGCTGCAGCCATCAGTTATGGAAAAAAGGCTCGAAAGCGGCGGAACGTTGGAAAATATCCCCGTAGCCCAGATTCCGGAGGAAGAAGGCGTTTTTACTATCCACGAACATGCCGGAAATGGCAGATACCTCTATGTTGCTTCGGCGAGCAACCTGCGCGCAGCCGTTCTTCCGTTTCGTGGTGCTCGTCCATTTGCGGCCGTCCCGAACCCGTTCTGGCATCCGGAACCGCGCCTAATGGACCTTCGTTATAGTCGCGTTAAGCGGAAGCGCGACGAACCAACTGCGCGGGACTGGTATTTCCGTCTTGTGCAGGCTTGGCAACCCCTATTTAACATGCCCGTAGAGCTAACGGCCAAGGCCGCGGCATAACGGTTCCAAAGTGTGCAGATCTGATTACCTACCCCCCCCGCGGGCGGGGTTTTTTATGCGCCCCTCAACCCCACGCCCTCCCCACCCGATAATTCCCGGACAGCACCAAGGCCAGCAAACGGGACCCTTCCACACAGCCCGCCCTCTCCATTTGTTGGGAGGGGCGGGTCTTTTTATGCGCCGCACCGACGCCATCGCAGCGCTTGTCCTGGACCATGCGCGTAGAGTACCGTTCGATAATCATGGAAGACAAAGAGCTTAAATCTCTGGTGGAACGCCGGGCGCGGGTCCGCAAGGAACTTGCCGACCTAGAAGCGGAGATCGAAAAGCACCTTCCCTCCCTTTCCAGACCCCAGCACCAACAGGGCATGCAGCAACAGCAGCAGCCCCATACCCCCGCCGTCCACGCCTCCGTCGCAACCCTGAACCGCATTCTGTCCGGCCCCGCACCGGTAGCGCACGCGCATAAAGAAGGGGCGGACCTCAGGTGGCAGAGGGGCCGCCCGTGGCGTGGTGGACAGGTTGAAGCGGGATGGTAGGCGGGCCGCGGGGGCACCCAGTCACTTACTGCCCTGGTGAACCTCGAATCCGCGAGGCTGTTTCCGTCGCATCCGCAGTAGCACCAGGGCGAACAGGGCCGAGCCAAGACCGAATGCGACCACCAGCCCAAGGACAAGCAGAATCGCGAAGTAGGAAAGGTGCACGCCAGACGCCATGAAACACCCCAAGAAAAATCAGGCGACGCCGCCGAAGCCAGCCCCTCCATGCGGCGACGCGCCCCAGGTCGATCCCTCAGCCGCATTGTACCGCTGAGTGTTAATTGTTGGGGGAAAAACTGTACACGCAGACTTATCTTGCCCGCCCAAGAACGCGGCGCCATATTGCTTCCACACATCTCGCATGGACGGCCCGCACAGCCCGCGGGCATCAGTCGCCAGGAACCGGCGGCGCCCACAGCGGAGGCGGCGGATGCCAACACCCGACGCCGTGATCGAACATCTCTATCGATCACAGGGATCCAAGCTCCAATCAATGGTCGCAGGCCGATACAGGCAGCGGCACCATGACGCCGAAGATGCGGTACAGGAGGCCTTTGTCATCGCGCTCAAAAAACGCCATGACGTGGCCGCCTCCCCATCGCCCGCCGGCTTCATCTGCAACATCACGAAGAACAAAGGAATGCAAAAAATCTCTTACCAAAGGAGGCACCCAGTGAGCAGCTTAAACGGATCATACAAGGGCGCGGAAACGACCGTTGACCCGGTGGACCACCGGGAGCCATCAGTGCTTCACCGCATGATCACCGAAGAACAACGCCGGCAGATACGTGCCGTCATCAAGGACCTGCCCGACCAAGTGCAGACCGTTGTGGACCTCTATGTATTCGAGGGAAAAACATACGCCCAGATAGCAGAACTTCTCCATCGCAACTCATCGTGGGTGAACCGGCGAATGGACGACGCACGCAATCTTTTGGGCCAGAAAAGCATTACGCTGCCTAAGCTGCATTTGCCGCGGCAGAATATGTCTGCCAAGGGGAAGAACCTCGCCCACACGCCGCCCCACAAGCCGCATCGTCCTAAACCCAAGAAGCCCGCAAACGTCCTGCACGACCTGAACCCGCTGCCGCAGGTCATTCAACAAGGCGCCGCACCGCTCCCCGCATCAGGACCATCGTGGACAGCCGAAATGCTAGAGCAAATGGCGCAACACGCGGGTGCACTCGCACGAATTCTAAGGGGCGCAGCGCAGGATTTTCCGACCGTCCACGTATAGATGAGGAGGAGCCGCGTGGCCCCACTGTACCTAACCGCGGAGGCATCTACATGTCTGATTTACAGGTTGTTTGTATCAACAAAGACCCCCGGAACAACACGCACGAAGGTATCGTCAACCTCGGAGGGGTGAATTGGAAGTTCACTCGCCAGCAAGTGGTGGATTCGATCAATTCCGGGGCCCACACGTTCTACACGCTGGTCGGCGGAAGACGTGCTGACGTGGGCGTTATCAACGGTGCGCATGGACAGTACGTGAGGACGCGTGCCGACGGCCAATGGAACGACAACCTGCTTGCATTGCCGGAGTGTCGGTGAAACCGGCTCGGTACCCTAGACGAAACTCCGCCCCCACGGCGGAGTTTTTTTTGCTCCCGTTCGCGCTCATTTTGGGGCGCAACTATTTTCGCTTGTCGTTACGCTCAAAAAACTCGGCTAGTGCCTTCGCAATCACAAAGCTCAGTGGCCGCTCTTCGCGCTTCGCAAAATCTTGCAGCTTGGCGTCGATCGCATTTGGAATGGTGACGGACCGCGAGACATACCCAGCAGCAGCCGCCGTTCGCTCTTTTGGTTTTCGGGGCATCCAAGCCTCACCTTGCACCAAGATCGACGCACTATAAAGGGAACATCTCCACAACCACAAGAAAACCCAGAGTTTTCTTGCATTCTCCTCGCGATTCATTACGATTCAATCGTAAGAACCCACCACACGCGCAAGGAGGACGCACCCCGCAAAAACAAAACCGGCCGTCGGATGTTCCGGCGGCCGATTCATTTTCCGAGGCGGCCGAGGCCGCTGGGAAGCTTGAACACCTTCCAGCATACCTTCGCCCTCCTCCCTGTCAAAGGAATTCTGCGATGAAGTCCCCGAAGAAGGTACGCGCCCAGAAATCACCCACCACCGCCACCGTCACCACGCTCAAGGCCGCGCTGCCGCCGGTCGGCACCATCACGGCTCACCCGCAAACAGGCGTGGCGTGCCTCGTCGTCGGCCACACCAGCGCCGGGATCGTGGTGGAGGTGAGCAACGGCAGAACGCACACGCTCCCCCCCAACGAAACGCCGGCACTACCGAAGCCGGGGAGCGCGATGTACCGCGCTTCTCAACTCCTCACACGAGACCGCAGTTGGATCCGCGGGGGTGGCAAATGAGGAACCGCAAGATGCAGTTTTGGCGGCGCGTCACCATCGGCATGCCCGTCCCCATCCTCGCCGAGCTGGAACACCGCTACGGACCGATGCAAACCAGGAACAACACCGGAACCGATTGGACGCTGGGGACATTGGCGGTGCAATACGCGCTCGTCAACTATTTCTGCCTCAGCACTGAGCAGACCAGCCGCATCGGCGAGACAATGTACCCAAGCTGGATGGACTGGCGGTGGTGGTCGATGCGGGAGCACTTCGACATCCGCAAGAGCCAGGACGACGCGGACGCCGCGGCCAGGGCTGCGGCAGCGCTCACGTTGCCGATGATCACCGGTGCCCTCGCCGATCCGCCTGCGGACGACGTGCAGGAACGCATGCTCGCGCGGCGACTGCGTATGATCTCCGAACGGGTACGGATGTTTCCCGACCCCATACAAATCGCCGAAGCCATCATCGGCGACCTTGTCATCGAGCGGCAGCAGGATCGGCCGCGGCTTCGGCTGGTTGGCGGGGGTGCCGAATGAGCAAGAAATGGAACGCCCGAAATCACACGAAGCGCAATGCACAAGCCAAAACCAAGGCCAGGACCCGCAAGAAAGCGGTTCCGCCGACATCTGCGGAACCGCCCATCGAGGCGCGAGAAGAACAGAAGCGGGTCCACACCACGGCCCACCTGACCACGCGCAAACCGCTGCGGGAAAACCCGCCTCCCATTCCACACACCGTCTACCATTGGATCTATGGCCCGGGCGGCACGTGCCCCGCGGACCTGTCCCCATTTCTGTGCATCGGCGACAGCGTGGAAGCCAGCACCCACCCAGACCACGAACTAGCGCAAGGCGACTGGGTATGCGGCTTTGTGGTGATGAAGACGAGCGTAACCATGAAGTTCGCGCCCGGCGTTTATCACACCGAGGACCTGCAGGTGCCCGTAATGGGGCGATTATTCTACGTGGACAAGACGTTCTGGGTGTACCTCGGGGAATGTGACCGCGGAAAGGGAATCTTTCGCCGCATTATCAACCCCGCCAAAATCCTGCAGGTTACCGACGCCGCCGGACGCGTGCGCTGGCAATTCCCAGAGCGCAACACCGCGGGCCCTAGCACAGCCAACGAGCGCCACCGCTTTGAATCGGGCAAGATGCTCCTGCAGATGTACACCGGGGAATCACAGCGGACCTTTGCGGCGCGCAAGGAGTTTCGCGCCTATCTTGCGAGGCTTGGCAGGCACCTCCTGGCCATCCGGCGGTGGCGCCGCCGATTCCACGACATCATCCACACCACGCCGTCACACAACCACAAGCTCCCGAAGCCGCGGCGGGCGATACGTGCGCGCGTGGCGTGAACTTGGTAGAATTAGGACGATGTACGGGCCGTGGAAGTCATGATCCACGGAAGGCCCGCGGCGAGGTGTTGATTCTCACCTTTCGATACCCGCCGCGTGCCGCCCGACTTTTACGAAGGTGAGCAATGCCCAGCTTTCATAACATCGACAAGCACAAGGGCCAGCCATGGTGGCCTCAGGTTCAACTCGAGTACCAGATGGGACGATGGCTGTTCATCGGGAAAGTGCTTCCAAAAGAGTATCAATTCCGTCACCGCGTTTGGTGCGCAAAATTTGAATCAGACCCGACGCCATGGCCCACGATTAATCGGGAAGCGATCGCGCCGATTCGTCAGAAGATCAAGGAATCGCTTGGGACTGGGGACAGGGGGACGGTCACATTCGAGGGTGAAGGAATCGACCTTAAGTTCAGCGGAACCACCGGCATCGCCACCATCGGATCCTCAAAGGCCGATGCCCCGACGGACCACGCCGCCATCTTTGGCGTAGTGATGGGTAGATATCACGAATATCAGCGAGGCCTGACGGTTCAAGAAATAGCCAGCTCCGGCATATGTGGGGAAGATTGGGATGACAAGGATATCTACGAAATGGCGGACCTGCTGGTGCTGGCGCCTCGGCCGACCGTCGCTTTCATTCTAAAGGACGTGCCGCAAACACTTGAGCTATTCCTTTGGCATTTGGGACTCGCTGCCATCGGGCTCTTCGACTATTCACGCCCGAACCATCTGCACGACATTATTCAGGGCATGACATGGCCGCGGAACGCTCAGACGCTCGCAACGGTATCAGAAAACGCTACGGCTCCCCTCCACCCATGGAGTCATCCGTCAGCGATCTTAATATGGTGTGAAAAATACCTGGCGGCCGTAGACGATATCCGCCGCTACCGGCACGCCATGAAGCACAAGTTTTCAGATGGCAGCACCGACAGTTACGAGCTGTCGTTTTACTCTGAGGTGGCGCAGCGTGTGGCAAAGAACTTGGCCGCCACCATCTCTCGGGCGGCGAACGAGATGGGCTGGAATTCGCTTCCCCTTCTCCGCTACACCACGCAAATTATCACCCGTGAGTGCACGTGCAAGAAGTGCGGCTCGCCCGCCTTTGATGTGCGTACTTGGCTAGACCGAATCGCGATCGAGGCGAAACATCTTGTTGCGGCCAGCAAGGGCAAACCAGCTAACATCCCGGTGCCGCTTCGCGCTCAAACGAGACAGGGCCTGCGCACATTGATGAAAGCCAAGGACTTCGTCGCCAAAAGCACGAAGCCGGTTACAGCGGAGGAAATCGCGGGCCACATTTGCCGCGAAGGCGGTCACGTTCGCACACGGATCATCCCAAAATTAAAAGAAATGTTCGGCATGACCAACGATGGCCACGGATACTATTTCCCGAGCGACGTTAAAGCGATCTAATTGTCGCGCGCTATAGCGCGCGACAATGACAAGATGATATATGCGCAGTGTCGCGCGCGATATTGCGCGGCATACACGCCCTAAACTCAACGCTTTAATGCACCCACGTAAACCGAACAACGTGAGGTGCAAGGTGAATCAGGCTAAAGAAGAACTCATCCACCGGCTCATGCCGACCTATGACGAGGAGCCGCCGCTTCTCAAACCCGAGGATGTGGAGCGATTGACGAACGGGGCGCTTAAGGTGCCGAGCCTCGCCGCTGACCGCGTCGGTGCCCGCCGGCACGGTCTGGAATTCACAAAGATCGGTCGCAGAATCCGGTATCTCAAGAGCAGCGTGGCTGATTTTTTGGTCCGCAGCTATGTCGGCAGCACCGCCACTGGCGGTGGCCGGTGAACAACACGACCCCCGTCAAGAAATACCCCACCCGCGGCTTTGCCTCGATGGACAAGGAACGGCAACGCGCGATCGCCAGCCAAGGAGGAAAGGTCGCACACGCCCGAGGATTCGCGCACCAATTCAGCTCCGCCGAGGGCGCCGCCGCCGCACGGGTTGGCCATGCACGCGGAAAGGCACACGAATTCACTCCGGAGGAGGCCCGCCTCGCCGGCCGCAAGGGTGGACTTGCCCGCGCCCGCAACCGCCTCGCCGCGAAGATGGCCGCCGCCGCCACCGGCATCGCCACCGGCATCGCCACCGCGGTGTCGGCATGACTGACGACACCCTCCGCAGCCACGTCCGCAGCGCCGCCGGCCGCGTCAAATCCAAGGCCCGCGGCAAAATCATCAAGCCGACGATCGAGCAGTTGAAGGCCATGCATCTACTCCTGCGTGGTATCGACCTTCCCCAGCCGCCCCCGCCTTCATCGACCCCTCCGCCGGCACCGGCGGTTTCGTCACCGAAGTAGTAACCCGCCCAGGAGCAACGGAATGCCCACGTTGTCCCCGCCCCAGATTGCGGCCCGCAGCGTCATCCTCGCCGCCCCCACCGATCTTCATGCCCAACTTCGCTTCCTCGCCCTCCCATGCTGGCCCACCGATTCCGCGCGCCAGCGCCACGCCCTCGCCGAGCACCTTCGCACCCGCCTCGCCGACACCGTCACCGTCGCCCTCATCTTTCCCGCCGAGGGGGACGTGCTGGGCGTCGACGCTGAAGCGCTCGACCGCCAGCTCCGCCACCACGTCCGCACCGTGCGAATGCCGCGGGACTGGCCCGCCCGCGTCCATGATCGCAGCGATTTACTCGGGTTTGCCGTCCGCCGCAGGCCGAGGAAGGCGCCGCCGCCAAAGGGGCCCTCGCCGGCCAGATCAGCCGCCAGATCGACATCGCCGGAACGGGCGGCCATGACGCCAGGGTGGGGCGCGCGGGCGCGGGTGTCCTTCTCCCAAGCCCCCGCGCATCGCATCCCCTGCACGCCGGGGGCTTCTTTTTTTGGGTCTTCATGCGCTCCTCATGGGGAGCGCCTACAATCCGGCTCACCATTGTCCACCACGCCACGGGGCGGTCCCTCCCTGCCATCTGAGG
>JBEHXD010000151.1:0-10296 GCA_048498875.1 Verrucomicrobiota bacterium | reverse complement strand
GGGTTCCCTCACCCAGCGAAATGTGCGCACTCCGGATGATAACCCGCGGATTGAGGGCGCCCCGCCTACATTAAAAACCGTCGGATAGGCGGGTTTTAAACACTCTTCCGCTTGAGCAGAGCGGCCATCAGTTTCTAGGTGACTGGGATCGCGTCCCTGATTTTTTTGGGTAGTTTGGCGACCACCCGCTCGTAGCTGAGTTTAATCCAGCGTTGCAGTTCCTTCGCCGGGAGTGCTTCCAGATCGGAAACACGCACCCACAGTCGTTTGGCAAAATAAGGCGCCTGGCCGATTCCGTCGATTTCGGTCAACGCTTCAAATTCGTCAGGATCGCACTTGAACACGACCCCGTCGACCACTTCGCCATCGAGCGAAATGAGAAAAAACACCTTTCCCGCCACCTTGAAAACCAGACAATCACCCCATTGCCTGACGACGGTGGCCTGCGGCAGGGAGAGGGCGAATTTCCTGAGGTGGTCGAGACGCATGCGTGGAAGCTAAAGGAGTGACCGCAGCTTGGTCACGACTGTCTCGATTTCAAATGGTTTGCTCACGAAGCCCACGACCCCCAGCTCCGCGCAGCGTCTCATGGTCTCCTGTTCACCATAGCCGCTCATAATCACGATTTTTTGCGTGGCGTTCAGTTCGCGGAGTCGAATCAGGACTTCTTCGCCGGATATTCCGGGCATGGTGAGGTCGAGGAGAATCAGGTCGATGGCTTCGCGTCTTTTTTTGAAAAGTTCCAAGGCTTGGGCTCCATCCCTGGCGGCCAACACCGTGGCGCCATGTCGCGACAGGGCCTTTTCAAGCAGCAGGCGAACCGATTCCTCGTCGTCGGCCACCAATATCGTGCATGCCAGCGCGACCGGAACCGTGCCCGCGTGGGATTTGGCCGCTTCCGGGGCGGTGCCGGCGGCCGCCGGTAAGAGCAACCGGAAAACGGATCCCTGATTGGGTTGGGATTCGACGAAAAGGGCGCCGTGGTGGCTTTGCACGATGCCCATCACCGCCGAGAGGCCCAGACCCCGGCCGGAAAATTTGGTGGTGAAAAAAGGTTCGAAAATCCGAGCCACGGTTTCGGCGGTCATGCCGCAGCCATTGTCCGTCACCTCCAATCCAACGTAGGGTCCTGGTTCGGGTTTTGGATGATGCAACGCGGATCGCAGGAGAGCCGTGTCTGCGTTCCGGGTGAAGGTGGAGACAGTGATTTTCCCCTCTGCCCGCTCGCCAATCGCGTCCGAGGCGTTGATGACGAGGTTCATGATGATTTGCCGGAGCTGCGTCGCGTCGCCCAGAACTGGCGGCAGATTTTCCGCGAGTTGCAAACCCAGCTGGCAATTTTTCCGGATGGAAATTTCCAGCAGTGCGGTCGTGTCGCGCACCAGGGCGGTCAGATTGAGGCGGCCGTTCGACAATTTGCCCTTGCCCGCGTAGGCCAGCATCTGGGCGCAAAGATCGGCCGCGCGCCGGGCGGCGTTTTCGATTTGCTCCAGGTGAGCCTGGCTGGAATCGGTGCGCTGCAGCGAATAGCGCAGCAGGGAGGCGTTGCCGAGAATGGCCGTCAGGAGATTGTTGAAATCATGCGCGATTCCGCCGGCGAGGACCCCGAGGCTTTCGAGTTTTTGCGTTTCAAGCAGATTGCGTTCAAAGGCGATTTTCTCCCGCTCCGCATTTTTCAGGGCGGTGACGTCGATCGCCAGGCCCTCGATGAAACGCAGTGAGCCGGTGTCGTCGTAAATCGGCCGACCGCGCACCAGCACCCATTTCTCGTGGGATTCCCGGTGGACAATGCGGTATTCCACTTCGAAATTGCGCCGCGCTTTGATCGCGGCGGCGACCGCGCTGCGGACCATCGGACGGTCATCCGGCCGGGTGAGATTTGCGATGTGAATGCGGCCGGAAACGAAGTCATCCGCGGGGAAACCGGTCAACGGCAGCATCCCTTCCGAGGCAAAGAGGGCCGTGAGGTTTTCGTCGAACGCGCAGCGAAAGGCGGCGCCGGGAAGCTGGCTGATGAGATTGCCGAGTTGCCGGCGACCTTCGCGGATTTCGAGTTCGGCGTTTTTCCTTTCGGTGATTTCCGTGGAAATGCCGCAGATCGCGTAGGCTTTCCCGTTCGAATCCAGCAGCGGGAATTTCTGTACCATCCACGTGGAGGTCTTGCCGTCATGCCCGACGGTTTCCTCGAATTCCACCGGCTTCCCCGCCGTGAGGGCGCGCTGGTCATTGGCGACGTAGGAGTCGGCCTCGGCTGCGGCGAACAATTCGTGATCGGTGCGGCCTTTGATCGCAGAAGCGGGAAGCTGGCACAGTTTTTCCAGCTTTTGATTGAACAACACGTAGCGCCCGGTGAGGTCCTTGACAAAGATCAGGGCGGGACTGTGGTCGAGCACGGCCTGCAGCCGCGTTTCACTTTCACGAAGCTGGGTGGTTCGGAGCGCCACTTCCCGGGCGATGCGGTCCGTGCGCAGCAGGATGCCGTTGATAAACAGCGCGAGCAACGCCGTGATCGCGACTCCGGCGGCAAAGATGAACGCAGGCTGGAGACTTCGCTGCTGCGCGGCCCACGCCGGATTCATTGTGATGACCAGCCACCAGCTGCGGTCGCCGAATTCGATCAGTCCGCGAAAGGTTTCGGGATTTCCGTCATCCGGCAAATGAATCCCGTGGTGTTCGTGCAGCGGTTCGCGACCGGCCAGATTGGCGTACAGGACCGTGGGTTCACTGGTGGGTGTCTCGTAGTCCAGGTAATAGGCGAACAGAGCTTCGTCGCGTCCGGAATGATGATGGGCCTGGGACAGCATGGTTTGGACGCGAAACACTCCCTGGACGAATCCGAGGACGGGGCTGGTTTCCGCGGATTCTTTCATCACCGGAAGAATCAGGGCGACGCCGGGCTCATCGTCCGTGTCACGTGATTGGGCGAGCTGGAACGCGTGGCTGGCCTTGAGCGTGCGACCCGTCCGCGCAGCGACGAGCGTCGATCCGGTGGCGGCGGAGCTGACATCAAATCCGAGCGCGACCTCGTTTCCGCCGAGTGGCTCGATGTAGAGAATGGTGAAATATTCCTCCTGTTGGGAGGACGTGACAAATGAACCGTCCGGATTGCGGTGTTTGAAAACAAACGGCAGGCCGAGTTCACGGGAGGCTTTTTCCTCCACGGCGGCACGATCCACGTCCCTGACTATCGGTACCCATTCCAGGGCCTGTACGCCGACATGCCGGCCAAGAAGTTCGTGGGTGACGTTGGTGAATTCCTTTCGGGTGACAGTTTTCTGAGCGAGATAGGCCCCCCGCAGGCTGTAGATCATTTCCTCGTAAAGCCTGAGTTTCTCGCGTGCGAGACTTGCCTGGGCTTCGGCGCGCCGGAAAAATTCCGCGTGGATGCGCTCGCTTTCCCTGCGGGTGGCGTAGCGCCAGATGAGCCCGGAGATAATGAGTCCGATCACAACGATCATCCCCACCGTTCCTCGCGGCGGCGGCGATAAAACAGCAGGACGGGCCATGGCGGCATTAAATCAGCCAGCTCGTGTGATGCGACCGCATTTTTCACGGAAGAAGGCGGGATGGAAATGAACCGGACATCTGCCGATCCCGGAGTGGATCGGGGCGGGCATTGGCGGGTAGCGGGTTGAGCTGGGTGGGCTGTCTAGTTCGTTATGAATATCCTGCAATTTTTGCGCCGTGGTTGGATTCAACTTGGGGTGTTTCTCCTGTTGGTGGGTGTGAATCCGGCCCGGGCGGATTCCGCACCGTATTTCTTTACCACGATCGCAGGACTCCCCGGCCAGGCCGGCAGCGCGGATTTGCCTTCCGGCTTGGGCAGTCAGGCGAAATTTTCGAGTTTGTCCGGCATCGCCTTCGACAGCAGCGGGAACGCCTACGTTACCGATACGCAAGCGAATGTAGTTTCCAAAATTACCGCGGCCGGTGGGCTCACGATCTTTGCAGGATCATACGGCACCGTGGGCTCCGCTGACGGTACGGGCAGTCTGGCCCGCTTCAACAAACCCACCGGAGTGACGATCGACGGCTCGGGTAATGTCTACGTGATCGATTCGGGTAACTACACGATTCGCAAGATCACTTCAGCTGGCGTGGTCACGACTCTGGCCGGCTCACCGGGCAACTCCGACAGTGTGGACGCCACCGGCGCCGCGGCCCGGTTCAAGACCCCGAAGGGCATCGCGATCGACAGCAGTGGAAATCTTTTTGTGACCGATGATCGCGCCATTCGGAAAATTACCGCCGCCGGAGCGGTGACTACTTTTGTCGGACCCAGCGCGGCCAGTTTTAATTTTGTTCCGGCTGGCATCACCGTGGATGGCGCCGGGAATCTTTTTGTAACCGATACCCTCAACGGCACGATCCTTAAGGTCACCTCGTCGGGAACGATCGCGACGTTTAACGACTTCGGTTCTGCGGGGACCAAGCTCAGCCTCGCCACCGGCATCACGGTGGACAGCGCCGGCAATCTTTACGTCGCCGACAGCCAGAATTTCGCCGTCCGGAAGATCGCTCCGGGAGGCACGATTACCACCCTGGCGGGCGAACTCGCCACCGCCGGATTTGCCGATGGTTCCGGTGCGGTGGCGCGTTTCGGGGTGGTGGCGGCGATCGCCCTCGACAGCACGGGCAGGATCTACGTCACCGATTCTTCGAACAAGGCGATCCGGCAGATTACTCCTGCCGGTATCACGACGACCTGGGCCGGCTCCGCCGGTTTTCGCTACCCGTGGGGTGACGCGGTGGACAGTGCGGGAAATCTTTATGTCGCCGATTCTCTCAACCACACGATCCGCAAAATCACCGTGTCCGGCGCAGTGACCACACTGGCCGGATCGCCGGGAAATACCGGCTCCGCCGACGGGACGGGAAACGGAGCGACGTTTGACCATCCCAAAGGGGTCGCCGTCGACGGCACTGGTAACGTGTACGTCACTTCCAATAGCACCGTGCGAAAGATTTCCGCGGCGGGAGTGGTCACCACGCTCGCTGGGACCGCGGGTACGGGCAGTTATCAGGATGGCACAGGTGCGGCTGCGGGATTTTTTAATCCCAGTGCGATTACAGCGGACAGTGCCGGGAATCTTTTCGTGGCGGATGGTTATAATACAATTCGCAAGGTCACGCCGGCGGGGGTGGTGACGACATTCGCGGGCGATACCAGCGCGGGAAGCAATGACGGTGTGGGGACTGCGGCCAATTTTAACAAGCCTTCCGGGCTGGCCTTTGACCAAGGGGGAAACCTCTACGTAGCGGACACGTTGAACGCCACAATTCGTAAAATCACGCCCGCGGGCTTGGTTTCCACCTTTGCCGGGATGGTCGGGGCCAAAGGCAATGTTGACGGTGCCAGTGGTGTCGCACGATTTGAAGCGCCCACCGGATTGGCGGTGGATGACGCGGGAAATCTTTTCGTGCTGGATGGGACGGCGAACACGATCCGGCAGGTGACGCCTTCCGGTGTCGTTACCACCATCGCGGGCACTGCCTACGCAGAAGGCGCGGTGGATGGGATTGGCAATAACGTGCGGTTCAAAAATCCCTTCCTCGGATTGGCCGTCGACGCCGTGGGTAACCTCTACGTGTCAGACACGGAAAATCATACTATTCGGAAAGGGATGCGGCTGAAAACGTCCAGTTCGGCGCTGAATTTCACGGCGCAACCGGGCAATCTTTCCGCTCCGGTCGGTGGTTCAGTTACCTTCATGGCTGCCGCGGCCGGAACTTCCGCGCCGGCCTACCAGTGGCAAAAGCAGGGAGTGAATATTTCCGGAGCCACGGCCAGTTCATTCACGATTTCTCCCGCCGGAACGGCCGACGCAGGCAGTTACACGGTCGTCGCGATCAATGATTCCGGCGCCATCATCAGCAACGAAGCGGTCCTGACGATCGCGACCTCGGCCGGAATTTCCGTTCCGAGTGCGACCGTCACCACCGGGCATGGTGCTACTTTTTCCGCGGGCGGCACGACGGGTTCGATTCAGTGGCAGATTTCAACCAACAACGGATCGACCTGGACTAATTTGTCCAACGACACGACCTACAGCGGCGTCACGACGGCGACCCTTACGGTTGCCAGTGCCACGTCCGCGTTGAGTGGAGTTCAATACCGTTACGTGGCCACCGCCAACAATCTCGTTTTCACCAGCAATGCAGCCACGCTTACGGTGGCGCAGGCGTTCTTTCCGTTTCCGACCTGCATTGTCGTGGACAATGCCGGCAATCTTTACGTCGGGGATGCGCAGGCGAACACGATCCAGAAAATCAACGCTTCCGGCCAGGTCGGCCTGCTGGCCGGTACGAGCGGCACCGCGGGATCGGCTGATGGCACCGGGGCCGCGGCCCGGTTTAATCAGCCGGGTGGTCTCGCGCTGCCCGGTTCCGGCGTCGTGATTGTGGCGGACACCGCCAATGCCACCTTGCGAAGCATCACTTCCGCGGGTGTGGTGACCACACTGGCGGGTTCCGCCGGCAATCGTGGCAGCGTCGATGGCGCCGGCTCCACGGCCACGTTCTCGGGTCTCACCGGTCTGGCGGTCGATTCCAGCGGAACGGTTTTTGTGGCCGGCGCGATGAACGATCTGATCCGCAAAGTGACCTCCAGCGGCGCGGTCAGCACGCTGGCGGGTTCCGCGGGAGTGACCGGGAGTACTGACGGTACCGGCAGCGCGGCCCGGTTTAATTTCCCCACCGGCGCGGCCGTTGATGACGCCGGAAATATCTATGTGGCGGATACGACCAACAACCTGATCCGCAAGGTCACTTCTGGCGGCGTGGTCACGACGCTCGCCGGGGTGTTTGGTGTCACGGGCAGCACTGACGGCACGGGCAATCAGGCGTTGTTCAATCATCCGGGGGGATTGACGATTGGCGCATTCGGCGCGCTGTATCTCACTGATACGGGTAATTCGACGATTCGAAAAATCACCCCGGCGGGTGTGGTTACGACGGTCGCGGGCATGCCCGGGGTCGCCGGATTGCAGGATGGCACTGACAATGCGCTCTTCAATCAACCGCGCGCGTTGACGGTGGATGCATCAGGTGCTCTCTATGTGGCCGATACTGGCAATGCGGCGATTCGAAAAATCACGCCACAGGGTGTCGTGAGTACCTTGGCGTTGACCACTGCGCCGGCTCCGAGTGGCGGTGACAGTTCCTCTGGCGGTTCGGGCGGTTCTTCAAGTGGGGGTTCGTCCGGAGGCTCGACCACTCCACCACCGTCATCCAGTTCGGGTGGTGGCGGAGCGATCAGCGGCTGGTTTATCGCCGCGATGCTGGCGTTGGGCGCCAGCCGATGGCTGACGGACCGGCGTCAGTAATTAAATCGATCGACGCCGTCGGCGATTGCGAATCAACCGCACCGACGGCCGTTCTGTCCACGCTTTATAATTTGTAGGGCAGCGGGAAACGGCTGGTGAGGGCGATCACCTTCTCCTTGGTGGAGGCCAAAGTCGCCGCTTCCCTGTCGGTGCCAATGGCAACGAGGACTCCGTCGATCAGATCCGCGATCTGTTCCATTTCCGCTTCCTTCAGTCCGCGCGTGGTCATCGCCGGTGAACCCAAACGAATGCCGGAGGCCTGGAAAGGCGAACGGGTCTCGAACGGAACCGTGTTTTTATTGCACGTGATGTTGGCCTTATCGAGCGTCTCCTGGGCGACTTTGCCGGTGAGATTCGGCAGCTTTGCGCGCAGGTCGACGAGCATCAGGTGATTGTCGGTGCCGCCGGAAACAATCTTGTAGCCGCGTTTGATCATGCCCGCGGCAAGCGCGCGGGAATTCTTCACGACCTGGCCGGAATAGTCTTTGAATTCCGGCTTGAGGCATTCGCCAAAGCATACCGCTTTCGCTGCGATGACGTGCATGAGCGGGCCGCCCTGGCCACCGGGGAACACCGCTGAGTCAATGCCTTTGGCATGGGCCGTTTTGCACATCGTCAAACCGCCCCGGGGACCGCGAAGGGTTTTGTGCGTGGTCGTGGTGACGAAATCCGCGTGCGGAAAAGGAGAGGGGTGATGACCGGAGGCCACCAGCCCGGCGATGTGGGCGATGTCGGCGAAGAGCAGGGCGCCGACGCTGCGGGCGATCTCGCCCATGCGCGCGAAGTCGATGATGCGCGAATAAGCCGACGCGCCCACCGTGATCATTTTCGGTTTCTCGCGTGCGGCGACCGCGGCGAGTTCATCGTAGTCGATCAAACCGTTGTCTTCGCGCACGCCGTACTGGGAAAAATTGTAGAGTTTGCCGGAGAAATTGGCGGGATTGCCGTGCGTCAGGTGACCCCCGTGGCTGAGATTCATGCCGAGGATCTTGTCGCCGGGCTGGAGCACCGAGGTATAGACGGCAAAGTTGGCCTGCGAACCGGAGTGAGGCTGTACATTGGCGTGCTCGGCGTTGAACAACTGTTTCGCGCGTTCGATCGCGATATTTTCGACCTGGTCGACAAACTCGCACCCGCCGTACCAGCGCTTGGCGGGATAACCTTCGGCGTACTTGTTCGTGAGCACGCTGCCCTGAGCCTCCATGACCGCGGGATAGGTGAAGTTTTCCGAGGCGATCAGTTCGATGTGATGCGCCTGGCGGCCAAATTCACCCGCGATGGCGGCGTAGACGGTGGGATCGAGCTGTTTGAGGGAGGCGGCGTTAAGGGACATGGTGGAAACAACGAGAAACAGAAGCGCGGCGAGAACGAGACTATTTTTGCGAAACGAGTGTCTTAAGAAACGCGATCACGCTGGGAATCGCTTCGACCATTTCGTCGCGCGACGTCTCATAGGCCTTCAAGGGCCCGCCGTAAGGATCGCAAATTTCCAGTCCCGAGTTCTTGGGCAGGAATTCACGGAACAGATAAAGATGCTTTGGCGCCGGCGCCGCTTTCATCTGGATGATCGAGCGATGCGATTCGGTCATTCCGAAAACGACCACCGCCTTGTCGAGCATTTCCTGGGTGATGGAACGGCTGCGATGGCTGCTGATGTCGATACCGGTCTTCTTCAACGTGATCACGGCGTTTTCCGACACGGGTTCGCCGTTGCGGGTGGAGACGCCGGCGGAAATAACCTTGAGCGATTGCAGTGGTCCTTCCTGTCCGGCCAGGGCGTGCTTCAACAGCCCTTCCGCCATGGGGCTGCGGCAAATGTTGCCGGTGCAAACAACAAGGATGTGGCCGGGATCGGGCATTAAGTGGTGGAAAGACTGGAGATTTTAGGCGTCAGGCGGAAGGCTGAAACAGCTTGTCCGCAAGAATCGTGGCGTCAAATCACCGCCGAAGCGCCAAAAGCGCCTGATGGAGGTTCAAGGCCCGTTGCAGCACGCGGTCATGCAGGGGTTCGGGGGCATCGGCTTCATCGTCTGTTTTGTCCGGCTTGGATTTCGTCGCATCGGGGGATAGCGCGGATTCCGGGTCGGGATTGCCGTTTTTGAATTCGTGCACCAAGGTCGCCTCGTCATAACGGTCCTTTTCGATTTTACCGGTGACCAGCTCGGTCAGCGACTTTCCATGGTCGAACGCGTCGTAGGCGGCGCGATCCGTTTCAAGCGATGTTCTCACCTCGACGCGTGGCGCGGGTTGGGTTCCGGCGGCGCCCAAGGTGATGAATCTGGCGTGCGTCGGGGCATTGATCGCCTCGATCACGCCACCGGGTGTGGCGGGACTGATCAGGATAAAGAGGGGCGAGTCCACGGGATGGGCGGCCAGCGCCGTTTTGAGCACCGCAATCGCATCGTCTGTCGCGGTCGCATAGCGTACGTCGAGCACGTAGGCGTGCTTGAGAGTCAATGCGGTCTTCACCTCGGCGCTGGAATCGGCCAGGGAATGGACGCGCAAATAAGCGAGATTGCTGCCGAGATCGGGCGCATCTGCGGCAAACGCGAGAACGGGAACAAGGAGAAGGGTGAGGCGAAGAAGAAATTTCATTTCCGATTGAGCTGTCGCGCACCGATGTCGCGGCGGAAGTATTTGGATGCACACTGGATTTTTTCGCAAGTCGCGTAAGCCCGGTCGGCCGCTTCGCGCAGGGTCGGTGCCAACGCGGTGACCCCGAGCACGCGACCCCCATTCGCCACGATTTGCCCGGCCGCATTTTTCGCCGTTCCGGCGTGAATAATGGCCGTTTGTGGAGGAAGTGTGTCTGGAAAGGTGATGGCATCCCCTTTGGCCGGGTTGTCCGGATAACCCTTGGCGGCAATCACGACGCAAAGCGCGTAGTCGGGCTTGGTTTCAAGTTTGAAACCGCGCAATTCCCCGCGGGCCGCGGCCCAAAGCAGCTCAAACAAATCATTTTTGATGCGGG
>JBEHXD010000150.1:0-10299 GCA_048498875.1 Verrucomicrobiota bacterium | reverse complement strand
GTCTCTCCAACTACAACCCGATCCAAACCTCGCGCGCGGCGAAAATCCTGCAGGATCTCGGAGTGCCCTGCCTGATCCACCAACCGAAGTATCATATGTTCGAGCGCACCGTGGAAAACGGTCTGCTCGACGTGCTCACCCAGGAAGGAATCGGCTGCATCCCGTTTTGTCCGCTCGCGCAAGGACTGCTCACGAACCGCTACCTCGGTGGCATTCCCGCCGATTCCCGCGCCGGTCACGATCCCCGCTTCCTGAAACCGGAGCACATCACGGAGGCCAAGGTCGGCCAGATCCGCCAGCTCGACACCCTGGCGAAAAAGCGCGGCCAGTCGCTCGCCCAAATGGCGCTCGCCTGGGTGCTGCGTCTGCCGGCCATCACCACGGCGCTGATCGGCGCGAGCAAGGTCAGCCAGATCGACGACAACATGGGAGCGCTGAAGAATCTGAAATTCAGTCCCGAGGAAATCGCTGAAATCGACCGCATCCTCGGCGCCTGAAACCGCTTTCACCCGGTAGGGCGGGTTATCCCCAACCCGCCGCTCAGGATTCCCGTATCGAACCGGCGCATTAGGGATAATGCGCCCTACCTTCCAATCAGAAACAATCATCGGTTCGTTTCGTTCGCATGCCTTCGTCGCCAATCATCATTCTCCTCATGGGGGTTGCCGGATCGGGCAAGACCACGATCGGGCGACAACTCGCGGAAAAACTGGGCTGGCCGTATTTCGAAGCGGACGATTTTCATTCCGCCGCAAACAAGGAAAAGATGGGGCGGGGCATTCCTCTCGACGACACCGACCGGGCGCCGTGGCTCGCCGCAATCCGGCAGAAAATCGACGGGTGCATTGCGCAAAATCGAAACGCAGTTTTCACCTGTTCCGCCCTCAAGGAAAAATACCGCCAGGTCCTCATGAATCGGGCGCCGGCGGTGAAACTGGTTTATCTTTCCGGCACGGCGGCGCTGCTCCAGTCACGACTGGAAGCACGGCAGTCGCACTACATGAAAGCCGGCATGCTGGAGAGTCAGCTCGCCGCGCTGGAAGTGCCCACTCATGCCTTGAAAATAGATATCGGCCAGCCCCCGGAAAAAATCGTGGCGGAAATTTGCAATAATTACGGGTTGGGACGATAACACGCGGACGGTGAAAGGTGGATCAACGCCGGCACATTGGGACGATTTAGTCTGGAAAAAAGGGCTATTGGCGGGCGAATGCCCCTTGGAATTACGGTTTTTTCTTAAAATTGTGTTAATTAACCTACCTGCTTGTGGGGCGGCGTGGCGGGGCTGCCAGACGCCTGCTTAACTCTTGTCCGCTTTCCGCTCGACAATAAGCTCCAGACCAAACCTTTCCACTTCCCCGCACTTGAGAAAAACTGCTCATCGCATTCGATCTGCCGCCGGCTTCACTTTGATCGAAGTGTTGATGGCCACCACAATTTTGACCGTGGGCTTTATGGGCTTGATTGAAGCGGTGACCATTTGTTCGGGAATGATGGACCAGGCAAAACGTCAGACTTTGGCAACCCAGATCTTGGATTACGAAATCGAGCAGCTTCGTTTTTTGGATTGGAACGGAATCAACGCTTTGTCGACCGCGCAGCAGCCAATCGTCATTGATGCTCAATTTGACTCAGCGCGGCGCGTATTGGGGGATAATCTCACCACGACGGCTCCCGTACAATTTACCGCCACCCGACGGGCCAACGACGTGGTAGACAGCCTCCGTCAGGTCACCATTACGGTAACTTGGGTGGTTACAAGTAGTCGCCAGGCGGGCGGAACGCCGGTCAAATTCACCTATTCCCGGGTGAATACCGCCTATCTTGGCAACAACGGCTTAAACCTCACCTATCAACGATAGTGACCATTCCCGGCAAAAAAACGCGGGGCTTTACTCTCGTTGAAGTCATCATCGCCATGACCCTTTCACTAATGGTCATGGCCGCGGTCCTGTCGGGTTACATTTTTCTGGGCCGCAATCTTGGTCGTGCTTTGGGCACAAGCAGTCCAAACCAGCCCACCCTCGAAAGCCAGGGACGACGGGCGTTGACGTATTTTCCTCAGGACGTGCGAATGGCCGGCAGTGTGGTATCCACGCTTCCCGCGGCTCCAGACACATTCGCCAACAGGCTGATTTTGGTCCTTTCGTCCTCCTCCCTCTCAGGCACAAGCCAGGTACTCTATTATTACAATGGATCCACTGCCTCGGTTTATCTGCACAACGATCCACCCGCCAATACAATCGACGGATCACCTGACGCCACCAGCGTGGAACTTCCTGCTGCGACACTGGCGAGGGTGATTCTCGATGCGACTCCCCGCTCTGCTGTGATCCTGCATCGCAACTTGTTGTCCTGTTCATTCTCCTACTACGACATCTCAGGCAATCCCTACACAATTTTCAATCCTGCCACCACTGGGTTCAGTTCCCTCGATGGCATCAAGCAAATCTCGCTATCGTTCAGTGCCCAGGGAGGAAACAGTGCCAATGGCACTCAAACGGCGGTCTATTCCTACGCGTCTCCTCCTTTTATTCTGCGCAACCGTCAGCCGCTTCCATGAAGTACCCTGCACATTCACGGCGGCAAAAAGGTTCGGTGGTAATTGTCGCACTTTGTTTTGCGGCCGTATTGGGCATCGCGCTTGCCAGCTATCTCGCTGTGACCAGGCAGGCGATGAAACTCAGCAATCGTACCTATTTGAAAAGTGTCAGCAAACATCTCGCGGAAATGGGACTTGAAAAGGCACTCTGGGCATACAATCGCGACAGTTGGGACTCGTCCATCTGGACCACCACCACCGTCGGAACCGTACCGGTTGCGACACTTGATCCCACGATTACGATTCCGGCATCACTTTACGGCAATGGTGTCGTCGGAACGGTTAAGGTCCAGGTCTTGAATTACAATTCAGTGGGAAAAGGAACACCGTGGAAAAGCGGCAAGAGTTATATTCAAAACGATGTCGTGACGTTCGATGGCGTTTCCATCTGGAATAATGCGATAAATTACGGGGCCGGCACCCTCATAAGGTATAGTAGTGACAGTGGTGTGACCTGGACAAGTTATCGCTGTATCCTCGCCCACCTCGGACAAATTCCGCCCAATGCGACTTACTGGCTGAAAGTTTCCGACGTAGCTGATTTTCGCGCGTGGTACCGTTTCAATAAATCATCCGGGGTGAGTAAATCCCCCCCGGATACGGACGACTGGACCCTCTGCACACCCATCATCTATGCCGAGGGAACCGCCACTCCACCGGCAGCCAGCGACACGGAAATAAAAACCCAGCTTAAAGGCACTTTATCACTGGCACCTCTTTTTCCCAACGCGATAGCAGCGACGTCGAAAGTCGATTTGTTGTCCATTGGAACTGTCGACAGCTATAATTCCGATCCCAATTGCGACGCGGCAAATTCCATAAAGACTGCATACAATTCGGCCACCCGCAGTTTTTCCGCGACCGTAGCCGGCGGAACCAAGGTGACTGTCAGTGGTGCCACCATTTATGGTTATGTCCAAGCTCCTTCCTCAACCACGCCGCCATACGCACCGGTATTCCTGGTCGGGGGGACCGCTAAACTTTTAGGTACGTCGACCGGATCAGGCATAGACCGAAGTCGTGTCAGTCGAAGGCCCAATGTTCCTCAATTTGCTCCTTCCATTTGGTACTCTTCCACGGGATTTGGGCCGAACGACGTGGTTCGCGACAGCAACGTACCAGGCAAGCTATATTGCAACATCGCACCATCATGGCCTTCCCCCTCGGGCGCGCTTTCCAATACCACTTATTGGAAGCCAAATAACACCACGCTATCAATTCCCGATACCATCAATTCGGTGGATGGAAGCATGGAACTCCGGTATGTGGCCGGCAATTTATCCCTCATTTCTCCATCGGATATTATCACCATCAATACGCCCACGATTTTGGATATCCAAGGCGACCTGACCATAACGCAGGGAAAAATAGTCATCACTGCAAACGGGTCTGCGGAAATACACTTCAGTGGTCAGCTGAATATTGGTCACATCACATCAGGAGGTTTCGACAATCAAACTTTTGATCCGACAAAGCTGCTGCTCGTACGTGTCCTCAGCCTGTCGCCCAGTGGGGGACATATCTTCAACCCTCGCACACCATTTTATGGTGCGCTTTATATGCCGGGCTGTTCGGTGACGATGGGAGATCTCTTTGGAGCAAGCTCACCCACAATTTACGGCGCGGTTTCCGCAGGCTATGTCAGCTTTCCCAACAATGCCCGCGTTCACTACGATACGTCCCTGCGCATGGCTGCCTATCATTCCATCGATACGCTCTACATCCTCCGCGAATGGCGTGAACTTACCGATCCTGCGGAGCAGATAGCATTCCCATGATACCCGCCGTGGACTCCTTGACGACGGCCCTTCCACGTGAATAGTTTACATCTGGCTCGAATCCCCGAACCGTGAGTTTTTCCGACCTATTTAAACGCAACGCCCGCCGCAGCCTGTTGATCGAGGTGAACCCTTATCAAATTCTTGCGGCCGGCTTCAGCCAGCCGGAGGAAGGCACCACCATTCTCGACTGCGCCGCGGAATTCGACAGCGACGATGATGTCGGACTCCGCCAGTGGCTGGATGAAAATTTCGACAAACAAAAGGCGTGGCTGCCCGTGATCTGCGGAGTGGTGGCCCCGGAAGGAATCATCCAGCGGGAAACCCTCCTGCCCCGCAAACTGACCGAACCCGACTACCTGATGTCGTTGGTGCGCGATCAGTACAAGATCGAGCGACCTGATACGTGGAAATTTTCCACGCTCAATCCCTCCGATGGCACCCTGCTGAGCACCGAAGGCACCCAGCGACCAGCCCTCATCTGCGGCCTTTCCCAAACCGACGTCCACCGCAGTCAGCAGCGTCTGCTCGATCACCGGCTGCTGCCTTACCGCCTCGAAATGGGCATCCTGCCCCTCCTCGGCGTCATCGCCCACGTCAAGGCCCGCCGCAACGACAAACGCGCCATCGTGGTGGTGAACATCGAACAGGATCACACGATTGCGTACATCATTGGCAAGGAGGGCGTGCACACTCCCGCCCCGGTCCGTCATGGATTTTCCTCGATCGTCCACGCCGCCCGGAAGGAATTTGGCCTGAACCACTCCTCCGCCGTGCGCGACCGGCTTCACCAGAACGACGAGGAGCTGCTTTTGCGGGCCAGTAAATTCGTCCGGATCATCGGGCGCGATCTCAAGCCGCTCGTCGACTCCTACGAAATGACCACCGGCCAGCCCGTCGGTGAAATTTATTGCGCCTATCTTCCACCCGCCCTCGCGTGGATCAATGAACCGCTGGCCCAGGTGGTCGGACGCATCCCGTTTACGCTGGATTGCGCAGAATGGATGACGACCGTCGGCCTGCAGTCAGCGGACGGATTACCTGCGTTCGGCCGGCATTGGCTGGGCGCGCTCAGCCTCCTTGCCGAGGTTCCGGACATGAGGACGGACCGCTCTGCGGGTGAAGACGCCGTATACCAGGGACCGTGGCACATTGACTGCCGCCTTTCCTCCCAGCTGCCCAACAACAAGCTGGTGCGCCGGCGATTTGTCAGCACCGCCATCGCCGCCGCCCTGGCTGCATCCGCGCTCACCATCACCAGCTGGTTGTTTTATGTGAGCCACACCCTTTCAGCCGACACCGCCTTTTGGACGGAACGCATCGGAGAAAGCCAGAAGCTCTACAACGACCTGAACCAAACTACGCGGACCCTGGCCAGTCACACGGCCCGTCTCGATACCGCCTACGAATTGATGGGTGGCCCCTATCGCGTTTCCGACCTGATCATGAGTCTGGGTCGCACACGGCCGCCCAACATGCGGATCGATTCCATCGGGGCAACTGAAACGGGAGTCGCGATGCGCGGCGGTCTGCGGGAGCCTTCCGAGCAGGCCAGCCGCTCCCTCCGGCGCTACGTCGACGAATTGCGGCGCGACCCGGCCATCGGTCCGATTTTCGCATCCGTAGCCCTGACGTCCCTTCAGCGGGAGGAGGAATCCGATTCCCTCCTCTTTGAAATCACCTTCAAACTGAAAAAGACCGAGTGATGAACGACAGCCTGCAACGATTCTTCAGCTGGGTGAAACGCTCCCTGTTTCTTTTTATTTGCATGGTGCTTTTTGTGGGTCTGAGCATTGCCAATTATTTCCTCTGGAAACGGCAGCAGGAAATCAATACCCAGCACGAGGAGGTTCGTCGCAACGGCGAGAATATCTTTGCGGCCCTGTCCAGCCACAGCCGGCTCACCGGCGAACTGGCGGTGGTGGATGACGCGCTCAAACAAATCGACGACAACCTCATCGTTGAAGCGGACCTTGCCGAAAATCTCGGATATTTCTACCAGATTGAAACCTTGAGCCGCGTCCGCCTCAGCCAGCTGAACCAGCTCAGTTCGCAGCCGACGGAGGACAGCCCCTATAAATCCATTCCCTTTTCCATGCGGGTCAACGGCACCTATCCGCAGCTGGTCAGTTTCATCCGTGAATTGGAAAGCGGCCCGCGCCAGCTCCGCATCAGGTCTTTCGATTTCAGCCGCATCGACGTAAAAAGCAACGCCCTCGCCTTGAATCTCACGGTGGAGCTGCTCGGGAAACCATGAAAAGGAAATTTTCCCACACCTTCCTCCTGACCGCCGCACTGTCGCTCGCCGCGGTGATTGCCGGTGGGGCCCCGGCCAGAACCGGCAAGCCGGCTCCAAAAAACGCGCCGAATTTTCAGCGCACCAAATCGAGGATCGATGCGTTGCTCAGTCCGCGCCTCAAACCCGAACCCCTACCGGAAACGGTGCCGAATCCTTTTCAACTCGCCGAACTTCCCCCCGCCACCAACGGCGATTCCAAGCCGGTGGAAAAAACCCCGGTCAGCAGCGACGAGGAAATGTTACTGTATTATGGCGCTTCGTTAAAAATCAGCGGAATGGTTCGCATCAACGATCAGGTCCATCTCGTAATCAACCAGGCACCGTACAAGACCGGGGATACGCTGAGCCTTAAAACGAAGGATGGCACCGTAAAGCTTCACGTCCTCGGCATCTCACCCGGTGAACTTTCCCTGGGATTGAACGACGCCGTCCAGATCGTGAGGTTCAAGAAGTGATTTCGCCGGCACCGGCCGGACGAAAACATCCGCTCCGGACTGTGATCCACTCCACGGGGATTTAGCGTCCGGGTTCCCGTTGCTCCCGGCATCCGTTGCCAAAACGAACGGGCAAGCCCAGGTCGAGGCTTCGCCGTTCCGCTCCGTTTTATTTCTCGCTCCCTTGGGTGCGGACCGTTCACTTCGACTGTTCCATGTCCCCCACGTCCACCGTCAATCGCGCGGCGCCCTGGCAGGCCGGCTGGCGCAGCGCCAAAGCCTTGTTACGCCCGGGACTGGTTTTGCAACTCATGGCGCTCGGCCTCGTGCTCAGTTATTATTACCTGCCGGCTGCCCGCGAGGGATTTGTATCGCTGGCCCGCTGGCGGACGGAAGGCGGCTATTTATTTTCCGCTTTCGCGAGCGCTTTTTGCGGAGGAGTGCTTCCCTTTCTTTATCTGCATTTCACACGCACGGACCGCGCCGCCTATCCCTGGCCTCATCTCGCTTTCTTTGCGTTTTTCTGGGCTTGGAAAGGTTCCGAAGTCGACCTGCTTTATCGCACGCTGACTCTGCTTTACGGTGATGCGCCGACCGCCGCCGTCATCGCCCGAAAGGTCCTGACCGACCAATTTGTGTTCAACGTCTTTTATGCGGCGCCAGTCGGTAATTTAATTTTCGCCTGGAAGGATGCCGGCTTCAAATGGGGTCCGGTCATGGCCGATGTGCGCGGAGGCGGCTGGTACGCACGCACGGTACTGCCAGTCCTGATCGGGGTCTGGGCCGTCTGGATTCCCGTGGTGAGCTGCGTCTACGCGCTGCCCCCTCCGCTCCAAATTCCGCTTTTCAACGTGGTGCTGTGTTTCTGGTCGCTGCTGTTTGCCCACATTATCACCCATCCCCGGCCGGCGGCGGCCCGACCCTTCGACCAATGACATGCATCCATTGCCCGGCGACAGGCGTTTATTGAGCAGACGTTTGAAATAAATCCCTTTCCCGCTACTCCTACTACAATGAAACTGCTGCGCTGGCTCTGCTTGCTCATGATTGCGACGCACGTCGCGTTTGCCGCGGAATCGGCTGCCGTAAAAAAAGGCGCTGTTGAAGTGCAGCTGGTGTCGGACACTTCCGCCATCGAGCCCGGCAAGCCGTTTACGATCGCACTCCGGATGCAGCACGACCCGCATTGGCACAGCTACTGGATCGCTCCCGGCACCGGCTACGCCACCTCCCTGGCCTGGACATTGCCCGCCGGGTTCAAGGCCGGCGAAATCCAGTGGCCCACGCCACACGTCGTCAGGGATTCCTCCGGCAAAATCACGGGCAACGGCTATGAAGGGGAAAACTTCCTTCTCGTGGAAATCACCCCGCCGGCGCAACTCGCACCCGGAGGCTCCGTCCTGATCAAGGCCACCGCGGAATGGCTGATGTGCGAAGCCGTGTGCATGCCCGGGGACGCCAAACTTGAAATCGCGTTTCCGACGGTTGCAGCCGGCGCCGGTCAACCCGATCCACACTGGACCGCGAAAATCACCTCGACCCGGGATCGGTTGCCCAAGGCGAATGCCTCCTGGACCGCAACTGCCACCCGAACCGACAAAACCGCCACGCTCCGGCTCGAGCCGAAATCCGGCATCACTCACCAACCCACCGATCTGCACTTTTTCTCGATCGACGGATATGCCGATTACGCGAAGCCCGAGACCATCACCCGTGAAAATGGAGCCTGGATAGTCCAGATGGATTTGGATGCCGCGGCAGAAAAAAACACCTCCCGCCTGACCGGTGTGCTCACTTCGGGCAACGGATGGAAGGCGTCTTCCGGATACGACGGCATTGTGATCGATGTTCCATTTTCTGAGAGCGGCGTTGCGATTTCCGTGCTGCAGCCACCCAGCCCGGCAACGCCGGCGTCCTCCGGTTTGTTCGGCACCGTGGTCTTGGCCTTTGTCGGCGGTTTGATCCTCAATTTGATGCCCTGTGTCTTTCCCGTCCTCGGAATCAAGATCCTGGGTTTCGTCAATCAATCCGGCAGCGATAAAACGAAGGTCATCAAACACGGCCTGATATTTACGATCGGAGTGTTGGTCTCGTTCTGGATTCTGTCCGGAGCTTTGCTCACACTTCGGGCCGGCGGAGCGCAACTGGGTTGGGGTGCCCAACTCCAATCCCCCGAATTTGTGTTCGGCATGGCGGCCTTTCTTCTGATCTTCGCCCTGAACTTGAGCGGCCTTTTTGAAGTCGGCCTGGCTGCGACCGGCGTGGGGGCAAATCTGCAAATGAAGGAAGGCTATGCGGGTTCGTTCTTCACCGGTGCGCTGGCGGTGCTTGTGGCCACCCCCTGCAGCGCTCCCTTTCTCGCGCCGGCCCTGGGCGCGGCTTTTTCCAATTCTTTTTCCGCTGCGCAGTCCATGGCCATTTTCACGGCCATCGGGTTGGGTCTTTCGACCCCCTATCTGCTGCTTTCGATTTTCCCCCAAGCGATCAAATTTCTGCCAAGGCCCGGAGCGTGGATGGAAACATTCAAGCAATTGATGGCATTCCCGCTCTATGCCACCGTGGGTTGGTTGCTGTGGGTTTTGGCCGCACAAACCAAGGACGACGACAATGCACTGCTGATGATTGTCTTCGCTTTTGTCCTCGTGGCCCTGGCCGCGTGGCTTTACGGACGCTTTGCCCAGGCTTGGGGCAAGCCCGGTAAGCAACTTTTCGGACGGGTGTCCGCCGCGCTGGTGTTGATCGCCGGGCTCTACATCGGCTGGCCGAAGGAATCGGCCGCCACGCCGGTTGCCACCGGTGATTATCAGGTCACATGGGAAAAGTGGAGCCCGGAAGCCATCGCAGCCGCGCAGGCCGCCGGAAAATTTGTCTACGTGGATTTCACCGCGCGGTGGTGCGCGACCTGCCAGACAAACAAGGCCGCCGTTTTTCACTCCAGTGATGTGTTGGATGAGTTAAAGAAAAAGAACGTGGTTTTGCTGAGGGGTGATTGGACGAACCGGGATCCCAAAATCACCGCAGAATTGGCCCGCTGGAATCGTTCGGCCGTACCATTCAATTTGATCTACAGTCCGAACAAAAATTCGCCCGTTCAGTTGCCGGAATTGCTGACCCCGGGGAAGGTGTTGGATGCTTTCAGCACCGCCGCCGAGCAATAAGCCAATTGGCGATCAGCGGGTTTGCCGG
>JBEHXD010000149.1:0-10332 GCA_048498875.1 Verrucomicrobiota bacterium | reverse complement strand
AGCGTTAAAATCATCCCCTGGTATCACTCTTGAACTGATATCCCGCTGCCACTTTTTCACGCTTACAGCGTTCTTCGATCCCTGTCGCTTGCCCGATTAAGGATAATCCGCCCTACCACTTCCTATCTATTTCCGGCCACAGTTTTATCAGAAATGCTCCCGATTTAAACTAGGCTCATCGGATCGACGTCCAGGACCTGGATGACGTCGTCGGGCCATTTTACCTCGGCCTGTAACTTCACCAGTTCGGGCACCACCTTCGTCGCCCGCGCGCAGAAATACCAGATCTGGAAACGATATTCGTCCTTCACCTTCTCGATCGGCGCCGGGGTGGGCCCGCGAATTTCCACGACGTTGCCGAGTTTCTGCTCCACCTGCTTCACCCAGTGTTCGGCGAAGAACTTGATTTTCTCCGGATTTACCCCACGGAAAATATGGTGGATGAGATGGCGGTACGGCGGGTAATCGAACTTTTTCCGCATCGTGAGTTCACCCTCCGCAAAACCGTCGTAATCGGCATGCCGGGCGAACTGGATTGCGTCCGCCTGCGGCGTGAAGGTTTGGACCACGACCTCTCCGGCCCGATCCCCGCGTCCGGCACGACCGGCGACTTGCACGAGCAACTGAAAAGTACGCTCGTTCGCGCGAAAATCCGGCACGTGCATCGACATGTCGGCGTCGACCAGCCCCACCAGCGTCACGTTGGGAAAATCCAATCCCTTTCCGATCATCTGTGTACCGATGAGCACATCGATTTTTCCCGCGCGGAAATCACCGAGAATCTGCCGGAAAAGATGCTTCTTTGACATGGTGTCGGCATCCATGCGTTCGAGCTTGGCGCGAGGCAACAAACGGCGCACAGCTTCCTCCACGCGTTGCGTGCCCAGGCCGCGCCAGCGAATATCCGGCGCCGCACAGGAGGGACACACCGCGGGCGCGCCCCGCGAGTGGCCGCAGAGATGGCACTTCAAGGTTTCATCGGCGCGATGGTAGGTCATCGACACGCTGCAATGCGGGCATTCCTCCACGTGTCCGCATTTGCGGCACTGCATGCTGGAGGAATAACCGCGCCGATTGATGAAGAGAATCACCTGCTCCTTGCGTTCAAACCGCCGCTGCATGTGATCGACCAGCAGCCGCGACAACGTTACCAAGCCGCGCTGTCGCATCACTTCGATGCGCATGTCCACCACGTGAATGTCGGGCAGCTTTCGGTCGTCGACCCGCTTGGTCAGTTGATCGAGACGGTATTTGCCGGAGCGAACGTTCGCGAATGATTCCAGTGACGGCGTGGCCGATCCGAGCACGCACACGGCCCCGGCGAGCTTGGCGCGATAGACTGCGACATCGCGCCCGTGGTAGCGGGGAGTTTCCTCCTGTTTGTAGGCCGGCTCGTGTTCCTCATCGACCACGATCATGCGCAAATCTTTCACTGGAGCGAACACGGCGGAACGCGCGCCCACCACCACCCGCGCCTGGCCACTCGCGAGCGCGGTCCAGCCATCCAGTCGCTCGCCTTCGCCGAGATGGCTATGCCAGACGACGGTCTTGTGCCCCGCGGTCTCGAAACGTCCGCGCAACCGTGCCACGGTTTGCGGCGTCAGGGCCACTTCCGGCACCAGATAGATTGCGCTTCCGCCTGATTTCAGCACCTGCTCGACCGCGCGCAAATACACCTCGGTTTTGCCCGAGCCCGTGACGCCATGAAGCAGGTGAACGGCAAATTTTTTTTGGTCCAGACTTCCGGTGATCGAGTTCACCACGCGGGTTTGTTCCGTGGTTAGCGCGGGCGGCAAACCCGCGACGATTTCGCCTCCCGTCCAATTGTCCGCATAGGCCACCCGTTCGACGGCGCGCATCTCTTCCCGCACCGAGCCGCGTTTCACGAGCGCGGTCACGACTGCCGCCGTCACGTCGAGGCGCGAGAGCACGAGTGATTTTTTCACCGGCCGGAACTGCTGCTGCAAAAACTCGCAAAGCCTCGCCTGTTGCGGCGCTTTTTTGGCGAGAGCTGCGAGTTCCCCTGCGGGAATCGCGTGGGCCAGACTTAAATACTTTTCTACTTTTAACCGCGCGCCGTCACGGACGGCCCCGGGAATCATCGCCTCAAGGACGCTTTCCATTCGCGCCGCGTAATAGGACTGCATCCAGCGCGCCAGATCGAGCAGGTCGGCGGTCAAGGCGGGAAATTCATGCACGATCGCGCTGACCGTCTTGAGTTTTTCGGGCGGACAATCCGGCGTCGCGTTGATTTCCATCACCAGTCCGAGATGCAGGCGGTTGACGATCGGGACCCGCACCAGCGATCCGGTGCGAATCGACGCCACCAGCGTCTCCGGCACTTTGTAGTGCAGGAGTTTGTCAAAACCCGCGAGTGGCTGGATCCCCACGATCATCGCCCCAAGAGAGTCGCGCAGACTCGCTGAAGCAATGTGTTTTGTAGCGGAACCAGTTACGCGGTGATTTTGGCCCCCTGTTTCCCGGTTGACAGGTCAAATCAGCGCGACGACATAAAGGCAGTGAGCGACGACCTCCCCCGAGAAAAATTCCAGGCTTATCTGACCAAGAAGGGCCTGCGCGTGACCAACCAACGGGTGGCGATTTTTGACGCGGCGTTTGCCCAGAAGGAGCACTTTACCGCCGAGCAGCTGCTCGATCACGCCCGGGCGATCGACGATTCCGTTTCCCGCGCCACAGTCTACCGGACTCTCCCACTCATGACGGAAAGCCAGATCCTGAGGGAGGTGGACATTGGCACCGGCGAGAAATTTTACCGGCCGGCCACCAGTAACTCTACCCAGGTCGCCCAGGTCGTGTGCGTGGATTGCGACAAGATTTTTGAGATCAGCGCGCCCTTCATGGAATGGTACGGCAGCACGGTTTCCCTCAAGCTCGGCCTCAAGCCCATCTCCCAGCGTCTGCAGGTCAGCGCCCAGTGCATCGCGTTTCGCCAGGCGGGACGATGCCCGAACCGGGCAAAAAAGTAGTCATGGCCAAGACGCCGAAAAGCGATCCGCAATTCGATATCGAATTCTATGAAGCGGTTCACCGCCGTTGTCCCGATTACGTCGACGTGGTCGGGTTGCTGGGTGGGCTTTATACCAAGGCCGGACGAATTGCCGATGGGTTGAAGATGGATCGCAAACTGGTGCGGCTCGAACCCAAGAATGCGACGGCGCACTACAATCTCGCCTGCAGCCTGGCTCTCTCGAAAAAACGCCCGGATGCACTGCGTTCCCTGCGCAAAGCGGTGTCGCTTGGCTACGATGATCTCGACTGGATGGAGCAGGATCCCGATCTCGAAATCCTTAAAAACGATCCGGGCTTCAAGAAGCTGCTCGCCCAGTTAAAGCCTCAAAGCTGATCGTGGCCACCTACCTCGTCACCGGCGTCGCTGGCTTCATTGCCTCCCGCACCACGCATCTGCTGCTGGATGCGGGGCACACGGTGGTGGGAGTCGACAATCTCAACGACTACTACGATGTGCGCCTGAAGGACTATCGCCTCGCCCAATTGCGCGGGCGCCCGAGATTCAGCTTCACCAAGACGGACATCGAGCAACTCGTCACGCTCGAGAGCATTTTCACCCGCTACAAATTCGATGCCGTGCTGAATCTCGCGGCGCGCGCCGGAGTGCGCTACAGCCTGGAGAATCCGTTTGTTTATCTCGCGACCAATGCGCAGGGCACGCTCAACATCCTCGAGCTGATGCGGCGATATGGCGTGAAAAAACACGTTATGGCTTCGAGTTCGTCACTCTATGCCGGCCAGAAAATGCCGTTTAATGAGGACCTGCCGGTAAACACCCCGATCTCGCCCTACGCGGCCTCGAAAAAAGCAGCCGAGGTGATGGCGTATTCCTACCACCATCTTTACCAGATCGATTCCACGATTCTTCGTTATTTCACGGTCTATGGTCCGGCTTCGCGGCCCGACATGGCCCAGGCGCGATTTATCAAATGGATCGATGAAGGCACGCCCATCCATCTGTTCGGTGACGGTTCGCAATCGCGCGATTTCACCTACGTCGACGACATCGCGCGCGGCACGGTGGCTTCGCTGAATTTGCCCGGCTACGAAATCATCAATCTGGGCGGCGGCCGGAATCCGGTGAAAATCACCGACATGATCGAAAAGCTGGAAGCCCTGCTGGGGAAAAAAGCGATTTACGATCGTCAGCCCTTTCATACCGGAGACATCAAGGAAACCTGGGCGGACATCGGCAAAGCCAAGCGCATGCTGGACTGGGAACCCCAAATCGCCATCGATCAGGGATTGAAGCTTTGCGTTGACTGGTACCGGACCAATCAGAGCTGGCTCAGCGAGCTCAAGTACTGAGCGATGCTGGTAGGGCGCGTTATCCTTAACGCGCCGTCAGTGTACGTGAAGATATTCTGGTCTGCGAAAATCCTGAACGGCGGATTAGGATAATCCACCCTACCCGACGAAACACCCCAGCCGAGCACGCCTGACTAATTCTGCTTAACCACGACTATGGTTGACTGAAAAGCCTAGCGCGTTTTTTCAGAACCTCCAATCGACTTCGCCGAAGCCCCGCCGGGTGTGACCAGACTGGCGGTGACGAAAAGCAGCAGGTTTCGCTTTTGTTAAGATTCCCCTTTGCTGCGAAACAGTCGACCGATGAGCGGCAGACTGCCGAGCACCGGCACCTTGTCGTTAACTTTTTTGACTTCTTCGCGAGTGAGTCCGCCCATCACCAGTGTCGCTCCATCCCAGAGTGTCACCTTGGTGCTCATTTCCCGTACGGCAAAAATCGGTTGATAAAATCCGGGTGGCACGGTGACCGTGGTTCCGCCGGAGATGGCGATGCTCGGACCTCCGTATTCCACGAATCCCTCAAACTCTGTCACCTTGGGATTCAGATCGAGGCTGATGCTGTGATTGTCCTCTTCGACCGTGGGCAGAACTTTCAACTCCACCCCGACGTTGCGCGTCGCAAACTCCTGGGGCGTGCCCGACGTGATCGACACGCCGGCGGAACCTCCGCCGGAATTGCTGCCGGTGCCGACCTGGCTCTGGATTTGTCCGTAGGATTGGGGATAGCGAAGCTCTTGAGCGACCGTGATGGTGGCGGCATTGCCCGAGAGCACCGTGAGCTTGGGCGCGCTCAACAATTCGGTCCCGCTTTTTTGAGAGAGGGCCTTGATGACTGCATTCACGTCAAATTCGCCCACCACACCGCTCAAATTTGCAATCGGACCGGTACCGGCACCAAGCATGACTCCACCTGGAATCGAAGGCGCCACGGCTGGCAAGATCACCCCGCCCTCGGGTTGTCCTCCACCGGAAATGGAAATCTGCTGGGTGGTCGTCGCATTCTTGAACGCCTCCGACAAAGTCCGCGTGATGCCACCGGCGGTCGTGTAAGAAGAATGGGCGTTACTTCCGGCCCGGCCAGCCTGGGTGGCGACATTCCACTGCACACCTAATTCGTCGAGCGCGCCCTGCTGCACCTCCATGAACTTCGCCTCGATTTCGACCTGCCGGAGGTCCCGGTAATGATTCAAAATATTGCGCACGCGCTCCAGATTGCGCGGAGTTTGGGTCACGATCAGTTGCGAACCATCGAATGCAAGGGTGCCTCCCGGCACTGCATCAAAGTTCACGCCGGCCAGTTGAAAAAAATTCCGGATCGCCTGGGTCTCATTTCCCGTCGGTGTGGACGTTGATGCCGAACTGCCTCCCGCCAATGGATCCCCGCCCGGGTGGCTCGAAGCGGGTGCGGTCGCGCCTCCCTTTCCGGTCAGGCGCAGCACTGTGGAACGGGCCACGGGAAAAAATCCGGTCTCGAGCGTCGATTGCTCCCCACCTGGTCTTAAAACGACGGCGTCGGCCTGGACTTCGTACTGATAACCGATCGAAGCCGTGATAAAATCCAGGAGTCGCTTCAGCGTGGTGTTTCGCAGATTCAGGCTGACGGTCGGGTTGGCTCCCTTGGGGTCGAGGAGCACGAAGTTAACTCCTTTGCTTCCGATGCCCGTCGCGTCGAATTCCTCTCCCATCGCGCTGAGGGCGGCGATTACGCGCGTGATTTCCATGCCGGTGAAATTGGCCGCCGGTAACACAATCCGGTTAAGCTTTTCCGTCAGCGCGGCGGTGTCCGTGATCGGATTGCCGGGGCTTCCGCTCGATGCGGTCAGGGGCTCGGGTCGCTGCCACGCCTGACGCACCTCATTGAGCATCTGTCCGCTCACGCGGACCCGGGCGAATTCGTCCGGACTTTTCTCCTCTCGAGCAACTGCGCTGGACGCGGGCGCAGAATCCGGCGGATCCTCACCAAAGCTGGCGACGCAAAGTCCTGCGCAGATCAACACGACAAGACAGGAATGGCTTCTCACAGAACATTTCATACGGCACTATTTTTCTAGGATGGAAAATCCGGTGGCCGGCCGGTGGGGAAATTGCGGTGAATCGGACGAAGGCAAGGCCGCCACCGTCAGTTCGGTGGCGGCCGGGTGCAGTACCTTGGTCTCAAGAAGGGAGCCTGTGGAATTTTCGTGGGCGATGGTTAATTCCGCCGGCTCATAATTTATCCGGGTGACGCGATAAATGGATTTTTCATCGGTGAGGACATCGCCGGTTCGGACGTTTCGTAACGGAGTGTTTTCCGTCCCTGCCCTGATGGTGGCGACTGGTTCACCGGCGAATTTCGGTTCACCAATTCCCAGCGTCACGATTTCTCCACTGCGCTCATCGCGCAATTCTGCGATCGCGATCAGGGCGGGCACGTCGTGGTCGTGGGCTGCCGGGGAAACACGGGTGACGAAAAATTTCAGCAGGAAAAGCTCCAGTCCGGGGAGCGCCATTCCTTCCTTGGCAAAAACAGTTCCAGGCAGGCCGGTTTGGTTAAACACCGCAGTGTACGAGGAGGGTTCGCCAAAGTAACCGGCAAGTTGAACCCGGAACAATTCACGATGGACGTCAATCAGGGTGATATCAAATTTCCCGGGCGTTTTCACCGCTTCCGATGGTGGGATCACCGCGAACTGTCCCGTTTTTGGATTAAAGTAAACCGTCGGCGGAGTGAATAATTCGTACACCCAGCCGACGCCGGAGGATTGAGGCACCGGATTTTGCCATACAGCGGGTTTTGTCTCACTTGCCGGCCAGGTCGCCGGGACGTAATCGGATTTGGCGAAATGCAGGGCAACGGGAGCAGCCCGCAGGTGTTTTATTTCGCCACGGCTCCACGCGCCCCAAGCGACGCTGGCGGCCAACACCGTTATCGCGGTCGCAAAAGCGATGCTTTCCCCATGGATTTTTGAAAATCGATTCATGGCCCGTTCCCTCCGGCTTCGGTCACGACACGCAGCTGTTCAATTACCACTCGAAACTGCGAAATCCCTTCCGTGATTACGGGCACGGCTGCTTCCGATTTTGCAGAGGCGCCGGAAATGGTCGCCGATTTGATCGGTTCCACCTCCACGCTCCGGGTGGCGAAAGCAGGTTTTGCCATCGCCAGTTGGTTGATGAAGTCACGCAACACTCGGGTGCGTCCCGTGAACTCGAGTTTGAAGGCGCCCGTTTCCAACGTGCCGGGCTTGCGCAGAAGCAACGAGACCACGGGTTCAAAAAAATCGACAGGATCACCTGAACTGGCGGGAGTTGTCGCTTGGGCCGGATGTTCGCGCTGAACGGAAATCAGCGCGGTGGGTTTAGCGGACAACAACAGGTCGAGCAGCGTCCGCAGTGATCTCTGTTGACGCAGTACCGCGGGCAGCACGTCGACGGCGGGGCCGGTATTGGCATACGACGCAAATCCGAAGTGCTCACCGGATCGAATCGCTACTCCGCTTTGTTCGGCGAGTGTCCGGGTTTTTTCGACGAAACTGGCGATTTCAAAAAATGCGTTGGTTGATTTTGCCGGGGAAGCGTCGAAACCGGTGTCATCGATCGGCCCAAAATTCGATTCCCATTCCGTCAATTTGCCCCGGGCCAGCAAAAGATCCCGTTCCACCGCCCGCTCGTTCTCCTCGCTGGGCGTGGGTGATTGGGTCCGCCAGCTATCGCGTTCGCGATTTTTTTGATTGAGCGCCAGAACCGCCTGACTCGCCTGGGTGCGAACGCGCCACAGCCATCCGCCTTCGCCGCCAATCAAAAGGATCGCGGCACAAATTACGCTGGCGAGAAGAGGATCGCGTTTGAACCAGATCATCGGTCAGAGCGGGTGCTGCGGGTCCGTGACGAGAGTGAAATCGAATTGCAGGATTCCCGGCTGCCGGTTGTCGAAACGTTCGGATTCCACTCCGGCGACAAACGGTGCGCCGGCGAGGCCCTCGAGCAGCGCACTCACTCGCGTAAAAATTTCCGGGCTCACTTTCGCCGCAGGGCGGGCTCGGTCCAGCATCCGGCCTGATGCCTGCAGTTTTAGCGGCTTGTTGGCGACAGGTGGGGCGAGTTGGAGTTTCTCCAGCCAGACGTCTTCCACGGTGCCCAAGCGCAGTTGGAGGCCGGAGAGAAAGCCCATCCAGGTGGCGCGCCGTTCCTGAGCGATCTGAAGAAAATGAACGCGTTCCGAAATCCCGGCGATTTCCCGCAGATTTTTCCGGATGCGCGAATCACGAATCCGTATCGGGGCATCCTCGCGCTCGATGGCGGCGGATTTTCTCAACGCTTCGTCGCGCAGCGCGCTGAAATGGAGGATGGGCGGTATGGGAGCCAATGCGATGATCAACACTGCGGCCATAAGCCAGGATCGCCGGCGACGTTGGCTGCCTTTTTCGTGTAAGCGCGGAGGCAGTAAATTTATCATGCTCCGGCTTTGATCAGAATAAGCGGCTACGGCCCCGGCCAGTTCGAGCCCGTCCACACTGGAACCGCCGGCGTCATTCCCTCCCCGGTCGTCCGGGCCTGCGTCGAAGATTTTCCCCGGATTACATCGGTCGACAGGCATTTTTAGTTTTTCACCCAACGCTTCGATGAATCCGGGCTTCGCCGCTCCAGCTCCCGTCACGTACGCCTGGGCGGGTTTCGACATTCCCGTGCGCCATTGAAAATGCAGCAGGGAGCGGGCGATTTCCTGATGAATTTTTTCCGGGCCCGGAATCTCATCGGAGGAAAAAGTGCGCAAAATGAAGCGTTCCCGCTCCGCCAACACCACAGTGGTGCTATGCGTTCCAATGTTCAGGCCGAGAAAAGATTTTCCGTCACCCGCCGCGGTCTGCTGAAAGCCCGTCACCGTTGCAAGCGGTGCCGGCCACACGGCGTGAAGGCGGAATCCCGCTTCGTCAGCGGAGTCGGCCAGTGCTTCGAGCAATTCAAGTTTGGCCACGGCCAGCGACAGTTCAGTATCCGTTCCGGTTTCGGAAACCGCGGCTGTGCCCCACACCACGTCGGACAAGGCATACGGAATCGCCTGCTCCGCTTCGAAACGAAGAATTTTTTCCTGTTGAATTTCCCCCACCCGCGGAACCCTGATGAATTTAATCAGGCACAGGTGCGCTGGCAACACCAGCACGGCCGGTCCGCGAAATTTTGCTTTTTTGTGCAGCACGCGAAAAGCGAAGCGAAGCTGCTCCAACCATTGATCGTGCGATCCGCCGGAGACGGCGCTTTCCCGGACCGGAAATTTTTCGACGACGCGTTGGTGCAGGCGCAATCGTGATCCTACCTGGCTGAAGACGCCGAGCGAAGCGCAGTCAGAACCGCACTCCAAAATGAGAATTCGAGGGGAAACCACGGGCGAAGGATTGGATACACGGCCCGTGTGGAAGATTTGTTTGCCGCGCTTTTGGCAAAGGTCACGCTCAATTTCTCATGACTCCCGTTTTGCCCTATAAAATCAGCGTGCTGGTCTTCATCGAAAACAAGGCCGGTGACCAACTGCTCCTGTTGCGCGCCAAGCAACCGAACCTTGGGGTCTGGACACCCATCGGGGGCAAACTCGAGATGGCCACCGGCGAATCTCCCTTCGAATGTGCCATCCGGGAAACCGAAGAGGAAACCGGCCTAGTGATCCGTCAGGAAGACCTCCATCTGTTTGCGATGATCGCGGAGAAAGCTTATCAGGGGGCGACCCACTGGCTGATGTTTCTTTTCCGCTGCAAGCGCGCGATCGACGGACTGCCGTCCGACATCGACGAAGGCCGGTTCGCCTTCTTTTCGCGGGAAGCAATCCGCACGCTACCCATTCCGGAAACAGACAAGGCCGCGCTGTGGCCGATTTTCGACCAATACAAGGAGGGTTTCGTGTCCCTCCGGGCGGACTGCTCGGTCTCGCCGATCAAGATCACCGTCGAACAGATCACGGCAAAGAGTTGAAAGCTGACGCTCCCGCGTAGCAGCCTTTTAGGTGGAACCCGACCTCCGGGC
>JBEHXD010000148.1:0-10380 GCA_048498875.1 Verrucomicrobiota bacterium | reverse complement strand
TCTCGTGAGCTTCCGCCTAACCATTTGCCTTTGTTTGCGGCGTGGAAATGGTGACCCCATGAAAATCGGCATCATTGGTTCCGGAGTCGTGGCGCAAACCCTCGGTTCAGGGTTTTTGAAACATGGGCATGAGGTCATGCTGGGAACGCGGGATGAGTCGAAACTGGCGGATTGGCTCAAGGCGAACCCCAACGGCCACGTCGGGGGTTTTGCCGGGACCGGCAAGTTTGCGGAGGTGGTGGTCCTCGCCGTGAAGGGGGGCGTTGCGGCCGACGCGGTTCGCGGAGCCGGTGTGGCCAATCTCGCGGGCAAAACGGTGATCGACGCCACCAATCCGATTGCCGAGGACGCTCCGCCGGTCAACGGCGTCTTGAAATTTTCCACGGACATCAACCTGTCGCTGATGGAGAAACTCCAGCAGGAATTTCCCGACGTACGCTTCGTGAAGGCATTCAATTCCGTCGGTGCGAGCCAGATGGTGGACCCCCGTTACAAGGAGGGGAAGCCCACGATGTTCATCTGTGGCAATGATGACGCGGCCAAACAGAAGGTCACCGGGATTCTCGATCAGTTCGGCTGGGAAACCGCCGATATGGGCAAGGCCGAGGCTGCGCGCGCGATCGAACCGCTTTGCATCCTTTGGTGCATCCCCGGGTTTCTCCACAACCAGTGGACGCATGCCTTCAAGCTGCTGAAGTGAAGACCCGTTAAAGATTGAAAGGGGAGAGCCGTTGTCCCTTGCCACTCGGGCAGGCGAGAGGCAGCGGATGGTTGATTTATTTCCTTTCCGTGCGCCTTCCACCGCATTGACCGACAGCGAAGCCGGCCTTTCTCGCGGCGGGTCTGACGAAACGAAATCAGGCTTCCCATGAAGCCGATCGTTTGCGAATCACGCAGGGATTAGCGGCATACATGGATGCCGGTTTTCATTCAAAAACGCCGGATTTTTCCTCCCGCCCTCGACAGTTTGTTGGTTTTTTGAATATTGGGGGCTGCGGGAACGTCTCACCCGTCACATCATGCATTACCCCAGTCGCTGGCTGCCCGTGCTCACGGGTGTTTTATTCGCGATAAACGTTTCCACGTTTGCCGCTACCAAGGTCGAGGAGTTGGTCGTTGGTCCGGCCGATGCCGGCGGCATCTACACCCTTAGTCCGCACGGCGGGCACATCGCCTACGCCGGGATGAAGGGAACGAAGGTTTTCGTGTCGGTGGACGGCGTGGAAGGTCCGGTGTTTGACGAGTTCTTTGGGCCCAACGGCACCGGGTTCTATAACCCGCCCAAGGCGGCCGTCATGCCGTCCTCTCCGGGTGGCCAATCCGTTCTGGCAGCCCAACTCCCGGTGATTTTCTCTCCCGACGGTGCGCACTACGCCTATGCCGGCCGCATTGGTACCGAGTATGTCGTCATTCACGATGGCAGGGAAATTGCCCGCGGCCCACGCACGGCCCTCGCACTCAATTATGGTCCGCTCACGCTGTCGCCCACGGGTAAACAGGTTTACTGGGACGAGATGAAAACGGAGGGAGCCCGCGGACAGTGGCGGTTGATGATGTCGGGTAAACCCGGCCCATGGTCAGGGCACCAGACCATGAACCCGGTGTTTGGGGACGATGATGCGCGCTTTGCATACAACGCGGGTAAAGTGGAAAATTACCAGGAGCAGATGCTGATCGTGGATGGCAGGGATGCCGGCTATTCCGGCTTCAGTCCGGTGTTCACGGCCGATGGCAAGTACCTGCTTTCCATTCGTCCGTCGCCGAATACGGCGGTGTTGGTCGACGGCAAACCGGCCATCACCACCAAGATCAGCGTCGATAAAATTATCGTGGCGCCCGTAGGCCCCCGGTGGGGCGCGATCGTCCGCACGAAACTCGTCAACAGCATGGGCGTTGGAACCTTCTTTCTGGAAGGAAAGGAAGTGTCGGGCACGGACGGAGCCAAAACCGCGTGGTTCAGCCCGGATGGCAAACATTACGCCGTGGCCTGCATGAACGACGCGTCCCGCGCTGCATTCATGGTGGTCGACGGCAAGGCCGGAGAGGAATTTCAGAGCGTTACGGACAGCCTCGTGACCTGGACGCCCGATGGCAGCAAATTCATCTACACCGCGGTGAACGGCGGTCGCAATTTTGTCGTGGTGAACAACGAGGCCTTCGCCGTTGAGGGATTGAAGGGTTACAAGCCGTTTGTGATGCCGGATGTGGGCAACCGCTACGGTTACGCCACGTATGACGGGTCCAACCGGATCTTCACGATGTTCATCGATGGCAAATCCGTGCTGCTGCCGAACGTGAACCCGGTCAACGACAGCTTTATATTCAGCGCGGAAGGTTCGCGCTACGGCTATTTGTACAGTGGCATCGGACGCAGCGATATCACCGGCATTGCGGTGGACGGCGTGCCGGTGGAAGGACTCGGCCCGATTTATTTTTCCAAGTGGGTTCCGAGTACGCTGGTGGCGGATGCGATCCTGTTCAGTCGCGATGGGAAACATGTCGCTTACCTGGCCACGGGGGCGGATCCGCGCACGCGCGGCATCTATCTCGACGGAAAACTCGCCGCCCCGAAGTCGCGCGCGCTGTATTTTCCGACCTTCACCCCGGACAGCCAGCATTTCCTTTATGCGGCGGATGAGGCGGCGGCGGTTCCAGGCCAGGTGCCGCCAATCGCGGTTTATGTCGACGGGCGCGAAGCGGTGCGGGCCAACGGTTATTTTTTCGCCAGCTCACCCGGCACCTGGACCATGGATGAAAAGGGGATGGTGACGTTTTTTGCGGCGGATGGAAATCAGGTGAAACGCTACCAGATCACGCCGGCGGCTGAAACCAGCGTGGCGACGATGATTTCGGAGGTCGCGGCCGCGCAGGCCAAGGCACTCGCGGATGCGGAGGCGCAGAAAAAAGCTGCCGCCGAAGCGGCGGCCAAAGCAAAAGCGGCCAAGGATGCCGCTGCGGCCAAAGCCAAGGAGGATGCCGACGCCGCGGCCGCCGCGAGAGCCCAAGCCCGTCAGGAGGCCATCGACGCCAAACGAAAAGCCCAGGCTGACGCCGCGGCCGCCAAGGCGAAAGCGCGCCAGGACGCGATCGACGCCAGGAAGCATTGATCGGCCTTAACACGAAGACCTCGCGCATGCACACGCGAGGTCTTCCCTTGGGTAGGGGCCGATGCCCTCATCGGCCTTGGATTATCACGATCGAAAACCTTCGAGGTTAACCGATGAACACACCGGTTTAATAGGCGGGGCGTAAATTTCGATGTGCTACCAGGCCTCTTTCACTGGCAGCGACTCCCCGGTTTTTGGGGCTTTTCGCAGTGACAATACTCAGCCCAATCCGACCGGGCGGAACGGATGACCTATTCGGTCATCGCAGCAGCGCCGCCCTGTTGATCCGAACCGAGTTTGAACCAGTCGGCGTTCATCGTGCCATTGTGAATGATGTATTTTGCGATGTTCACGTCGGCTCCGGCGCCACTTGAAACGAAAAGGAAATTTTCCGAACGGATGCCGATGCCCTGGACTTTGTAGGTGCCCAGCGTCCAAGTGACGGAATAGGGCTTGGCTTTGTCGGAAGCACCCACGATTGGCAGCGGTTTGATGGTGACGGTGCCGGCGTACGGCGCGCCCGTGGCCGGAGCTTTGGCGGACACGATGGTGAATTCGCCGTCAAGGTTCGCGGGACCCTTCAGATTTTCCGTGCCGACATTGGCGGGGCTGCCGTCGAGATACCACGGGTACCATTTCCCTTCGAGTATGCCGCCGTCCTTGATCTCGTAAACGCAGAGTCCGATGGTTTTCGGTGTGCCATAGGCGACCCAGAAGATTTTGTCGCCGTATAATTCCTTGTAAGCGCCCACTCCGGTCCACGACGGACCGCCTTCCTTGGTGTGGTCGAACGAGACCGTGTAGGCGTCGCCCTTCTTCGGGTCGACAGTGATGAGACCGCCGCCGATTTTTTCGACCGGACCATAGCCGTTGAGCACCTTCCACTTTCCGGCGACTTGGTCGGCGGCTGCCAGACGATCCGCTTCGGCTCCGGCTTCGCGCATGGCCTGTTGCTGGGCGGCGATTTCGTCGGAAGAAAGTTTAAACATATCCGGATCCAGCAGGTAAAGTCCGGCGACGAGTTGTTGCTTGGTGAGGGCTTCCCCCTCGATGGAATAAATGCGATTGGCCGAATGGGAAGGGGCGATGTCCGGGTTCCGATAGTTGATCAATACCTTGCCATCGGCATGCGGACCGTGACGGAGGTCGGGACCATCGAAGTGCGCGATGATCACCCCGGCGGCGGCGGGGCGCACGTCATCATCATCGACCACCAGGAATGCCTTCGCATGCACGTCGAGCAACAGGTCGTTGCCATCGATGTAGACGAGCGTCTTGCCGCCTGGCTTTGATACGTTGTTGCCTTCGATTTCAATGAGGCGTTTGCCGCCCGGCTCCTTGCAGATGAATGATGCCATGGTGAGTGAATTTCCAGTGATGAAGATGAGGGACAGGGCGAGTAGTTTGATTCCGCGATTCATAAAAAGTTCGGACAAATGTTGGCTGGATGACAGGCGCCGGTGAGGCTGGGACAATTCCGGCGCGGTGTGTTTGAGTGGGCCGCTACGTTGCCGGATGAAAAACCGGTGAGTCAATCCGCCAGACTCCGTGCTGACCGGAAGTCTAGTCGGGCAAAATACTGCAGTTGATTACCCGCGAATCACGCGAACGACGCGAAATTAAAAACCGACCGGAATTTTTGAACCACTGATGATCACTGATTCAGGTAGGGGCCGATGCCCCCATCGGCCTTTGGGCTGTCACGCTCGAAAACGAAACCCCGGATGGTTAACCACGGAAGACACGGAACACACGGATGCATTCTGTCATCCTGAACAACATGATGGCTCCAGGACTTTTGCCGTTCGACCAAACGTTACCTTCCCGCCACACAAATGACGCGGAATATTTTTCGCCGCAAACAACCAAAAAACACGATGGCCGGCGAAAGTTTCGCGTGCATTCGCGTCATTCGCGGGCGAATCACGATTTTAGCGGTCCCACGTAACGATAAGTGTTCAGGAGCACTCCGGTGGGAGTGGTCTTGGTGCTGACGAAGGCGAGTTGCCGTGCATCGATCTTATCGGAGAAGAGTCGTTTGCCGCGGCCGAGCAGGACCGGATAGACGATCAGTATGATTTCGTCTGCGAGTCCGTGTTCAAGCAGCACCGGAGTCAGCGTCGAACTGCCCGAGACGATCAGGTCGGGGCCGTCCGTTGCCTTGAGGCGCCGGATACCCTCAACGATATCCGTGCCCAGATCCCTGGCCGGCTCCCAGGTGAGACCACCTGATCGGTGGGTCGCGACATATTTCGTGGCAGCGTTCAGCCGGTTCGCCATCGGATTGTTCCCGGCTTTTGGCCAGAAGCCGGACAAGAGATCGTAGGTGTGGCGGCCCAGCAGAAGATCAAAGCGCTCGCCGTGGGCCTCGAGGACCATCGCCAGGCCTGCCGGGGTGCGATAGGAGGCCGTCCAGGCGCCATAGTCGTAGCCATCGTCGTGCTCGATGATTCCATCCAGTGAGATGTGTTCGAAGATTCTGATTTTTCTGATGGTCATTTTTCCGGTGATTATACGTTTCAGATTATTTCCTTGTTCCCATCTCCAACGAATGAGGAAGACCGTTTCGGACCGGTTGGCCCACAAAACACACGAAATGACGCGAAATAAATATTCCAGGAATAGGTTCGAAACAGGGGAAAACCAGGAGTTGAGACAAGAGCAAAGGCAGGACTGCTTTTCCACTCACTACCCGCTACTCGATACTCACTACTTCGGCTGCGCGGGCGTCATTCCGCGGAGGGCGCGGTTGGCGAGAATGCCAAGCGCCACGCATACGATCACGGTGGCGGTAATCCCGGCGATCACCATCCAGGATTCACCGACATTCTTGAAACGCAGTTGCTCCAGGCCGGCGGCGGCGAACGTTGCCATCGCCGTACGGGGTGCGATGCCAATCAGGGTGCCAACGGTGTAGTCCGTAAGTGGGACCCGGGCTGCAGCCAGCGCGAAATTGGCCAGCGCAAACGGCGAGGCGGGCGGTACGCGCAGCAACGCCACCACCCAGGTCGCGCGACCGGATTGCCCGTCGAGCAGTGCGCGATAGATCGCGTGCCACTGCGGCTTTTCCCTGATGACTTCGAAAACCCGGTCGCGTGCGATCCAGCGTCCAATGGCATAGGCCATCAGGGAGGAAAGGGTAATGGTCACCATCGCTAGCGGCCAGCCTACGCCGAAGCCGAAAGCCCATCCCGCCAGAATCGCCGCCGAGTAAGTCGGCACAAACGACACTCCAAGCAGAAATCCGATCGCGAGAAAATACGTGAGCAGGCCAAGCTCGTTATGCATCCGCAGCCACGGGCCGAATCGCGTCAGGGTCGCGAGCAGAACAAAGCCGCCCAACGGCGGCCAGAATGACAGCACGATGGCAACCGGACCCGCCGCACCGACGCGGCGCAACACGCCGGGCGGCGAAATTGGCAGGCTCTCCTGAGACGTACTTCCCATGGCCGCAGGTAAGCAGGAAGAACCGTCAGGAGCCAAGTACCAACGCGTCGGGAATAAATTGGAAATGGTGGGGCGGATTATTCCTAATCCGCCGTGGTCCATCGTTCGATGCCACTGCTGCTTGTCCCTTCTGCTGTGTCCTCCTGAGCAACGCGAATGATCCATGCCTCCGACCAGCGACCCTGGTTTGGCCACGAAAAGTCACAAGAATTCACGAAAAGATAATCTCTCCGCGCCAGTACCGGTCCCCCTATTTTGGGCGCGCCTTAAGTCCGGTGGTTTCATCGAGGAGGCTGGCGAATTATGCTCAATGGTTTTTATGCCAATCATCGACGGTCTGACAGAGCGCTTGATGGCCGTGGACCAGAAACGGTGTCTCTTTTCGATCCCAGCGTTTCGCGACAAAGTTGAAGGGATCAGTGTTTACATTGGCGGTTCCCCGGAGGCCGACCAGCGCGATGCAGACACCGTAAGTGTCGGAAAGTATAATCCATTCGAATCGTTTCGCCCGAACAAGATGGTCGCCGAGCGCAACTCCGACACCATTGAGCACTGCGTCGATGGCGTTGCTCGATTCGGGAGGTGTGGCGATAAAGCGGCCCCAAAACTCATCCAATACGCTCAGAGGAATCGGCCAGTCGCCGTCATAACCGAGCTCGCGTTGGACCCGTCGGGTCAATTCACGACGATGATGTTCGAGCCATTCCTTTTGTGAATTAGCCAGATCATGGATCAGCAACTTGCCCTGCGATCCGGGCGCGTCGGGGTAGTTGAGGGCCACACTGCGAATTGCCTCGATTGTTACCGAGCGCAGGCTTGCGAGGTCCAGTGAGGGGCCATCCGCCTCAAGGTAGGAGAGAGTCACAATCAGTCGCCGGTTGCCGAAACCAACGATCCAGTACTCGTTCTTCGCCGGACCCTCGTCCCACGTCGAAGCTTCGCTATAACTGTAGTATCCCAGCGTATCGGAAATACGGACGGCGGGGTGTCCTGCTTTGGCTGCATCGGCTTCCACGCTCCCTCCGCAAAGGTTTCGTGCGGTAGAATCCTTGCCACGTACGGTGATGCCGCTGATTCGCAGGGCAAAACGATGGGTGTCATCCCAAGCGACCAGGGCGCCGCTTTCTTCGTAGTCGCGTTTGAAGTTGTTCGGCAGCTCAAGGTCAACCAGGAGGTCGCCCACGGCAATGCGCGACCAGCCTTGCCGGCCGGTTTGAGCCGTCGCGTGGGAAGCCGGGGTGGGTGACTTGCTTCGAAACCAGGAAAATAGGCTCATGGTGTGATAAATGAGAATCGTGGTTCAAACCGGGATTTTTGTTCAAGGTATCACCTGCGGCCTTTTCGAACCGTGGAGAGCCAACGCTTTTAGTCGGTCGACCTAAATAGAATAAACCACGGATTTCTCCGATTGCCACGGATTCGAAACAATTCGGAAGGAACTGCCGAATACAGAAAGGGAAATAGCGGAGAATTTGAAAGCCCGGACTTCTCTGTGTTTTCCGTGGTTCCCCATCCGTTACCGAACTGTAAGGGATTCAGGGCGGCACGGGCTTGCCGATCACAGTGCTCAGCGGATCCCGTCCCCCGGGCCGGACATGGACTTCGCCGTTTTTGTCGGCGAGAAAAGTAAATTCCATGAAATTCACGAACTCGTCGGTGAAGTCCGTCATGCCTTTTTTCAGATGATAGTTCCCCGGTGTGTTGGTGGCGAAGGGAGTGAAGATACTGCGTCGCGGGTCGCTTGGGGACATGTCGGCTGGACGCGAAATTTCGTAAGTGTGATACATCACTCCGCCACCGGGAGTTTTCACGATTTCATCCATGGACTTGGCCAGGGCGGGATAGGTCGTCTTGAGCGCCTTGGCATAGGCGTCATAGTTTTTTGCTTTCACGTCCTCAAATTCCCCACCGAGGGTATCCTCCTTCACCTTTTTCAAATCCCGGCCGAATTTGTGGCGGGCTTCGTCGGCGTCGATGCTCACGTCGCTGCTTTTGCCCGTGTTGGGCACGACGAGATGACCGTGATAAAAATCATTGAGATTGATGCCGTCGGTCACGGTGGGTGAACGCGCGGCATCCAGGGCGAAGCGCAGGGTGCTCAGGATGTTTTCCTTCACTTTCGCGGGTACCCAACTGCTGTCGGCCGATAATTTCAGGTCGCCTTGCGATTTCTTGAGCGCGGAGAAGTCGGCGCGGGTGTAGTTCCAGTCTTCCGTCTTGCGCCGGATCATGGCGGGCGCGCCCCCGTGGGCCTGGACGACATGGGCAAGTTCGTGGGCGAGGAGGAGGGTGGGTGCAGCCGCCTCGCGGGCCGGGATCGAAATATGATTATCGAAGGCAAAGGCGTGGGCGCCGAGGGCCGCATTCTTCCCGGCGGCGGCTTCTCCGGTGTGGATCCGAACGGCGGAAAAGTCGTGGCCGAAGCGCGGCTCAAAAAAAGCCCGCACTGGTTCCGGCAACGGTGAGCCACCCGCGGCGGTCGAAGACGGCAACGCGTTCGATTCGGCATCGAGCCGGCGGGGGCCCACCGGCTCTGGCGTCCCCATGACCCGTGCCGCCATCTGGTCGGCTTCCCGCTCCCATCGGTCCCCCGGCTGGCTGATCGAAATCGGAGCAGGAGCCGGCTGCGCGTCTCCCGGAAAAAGGCTCGCTCGCAACAAGGTGGGCGAATCTTTGGCCGCCACTGCCAGCGGCTTGGTTTTGGAAATCTCCGGCGAAGAGTGTTGCCACATCTTTTCCATGATGAGCCAAGACTACGGGCCTTTGATTTATCGTCTATCCAATTCGGGAGGGCCGTCCCTGGCCCGTTGGCCCTCGCATTTCGCTGGAAATCCCATTCCTGAATCATCCGCCGTGTTCCATCACGAAAGAACACGAAAATAAGATGAACACTTGTTTTCTCGCAAAGGATTTGAAGCCGACAAAAGGAGGAATTCGTAAGGATTAACCAGACAAAACCAATTGCCCGCTAAACACGCGAATAGACGCGAAATGAGGTGGAGTGCGTTGTCCCTAACGCGCTTTCAGGGCGTGCGAATGACTTAACGCTGGCGAATGTTCCCAACCAGCGTATCCGTTGATCCAAAACAGGAAACCCGCATCATTCGTTCCCTCACAGCCGCCTGGCGAGGAAGGCGATCGAAAAGCCATTGGAAGCGATCCCCATGCCGATTCGTTCGAAGCCCAGGCGCTCATGGAACGCGAGCGATGCGGGGTTCGGCGGGGAGAGATTGACGTCGCAGCAGAGGAGGCGAGCGCCACGCGCCCGCGCTACCCTGGCCAGCGCGTCGTAGAAGTTGCGCCCAATCCGCTGGCCGCGGTGGGTCGTCGCGATGGCCACCTGGCAAATGTAGTGGAACGGCTCGCTTACGCGCTGCCGCAGTTCGTTGATTTCCGAGTCATCGTAGCGTGACTCGCGCGGGAACGACAAAAGGAAGCCGACCACTTCACCCAGCTGATCAACGGCGACAAGGTGATGTCCTTCGTGTGCTAGCAATTGGTCGAGGTCGACCGCCTCAAGCGCAGCGAGTGCGGGACGGTTCTCCGCATTGAGCCGCAACACCGCAGCTCGATCGGCGGACACCAGGGGTCTGATCGTACAACCCCCCGCAGGGATGGAAGCCGTTTCGTTTTCGTTCAAGTTCACCCGGCGAGTGAAATGATTGGGCGATGGCGTGGACATTGGCGTGGTGGGGCCTGACGGAAGGCGGCGGGTGCGCCTGAACAGAGGCACGAACTTGAGGATTTATTCCCAGCCATGGGTTTGAGCGGCGCAGTTGATTGTCCTGGCGCGATTGAACTGGAAAACCACTTTCCAGTTCAATCG
>JBEHXD010000147.1:0-10388 GCA_048498875.1 Verrucomicrobiota bacterium | reverse complement strand
TTGTTTGCTGGATAACTTTACCGCCGTTTTCCACCAGTTCAGTTGTCCTCTCAATCTCGTATTCAATCGCTTTTTTTACATTGCGCATGCTGTTAAGGATGCGCTGATCGCTTCAACGGCACACGGTATCAGCGATGTGACCGTCCATATTGAACCGGCGTAATCCACGCCGGCCCGGCGTCACTCGAAGCGCTCGGCAAATTTCCAGCCGGCAAAAATCCCCGCGATGCTGCCAACGCAGCTGAGCACAAAGCATCCGGTGAATTCGAAGCCGAGCCAATCGCCGGCGTACCAAAAGACCCAGCCGCCCACCAGTGTCCCCACAAAGATGCAGAGTTTGGTCATGAGTTGATTGTCTGACAGGTCGTCGCGTCCAGCGCGACGCCTAATAGTTTGGCGAAGGTCGGTTCATTAAGGGGAGCGGTGGGGCTTTCCCGTTTACTCAAGGATGAGTTAGGCCCACCCTTTTTCGCATGAAGGCTTCGACGCGTCCCTTGAGCAAGAACCTGCACTTGATCCGCTGGGTCAAAAAAATGGCGGCGCTCTGCCGGCCCGACCAGATTCACTGGGTCGATGGATCTCAGCAGGAATACAATGCACTCTGCGCGATGATGGTGAAGGGCGGAACTTTCATTAAGCTCAATCAGAAGAAGTGGCCGGGCTGTTATCTGGCGCGTTCGGATTCCAGTGATGTCGCGCGGGTCGAGGACCGGACCTTTATTTGCAGCCAGTCGAAGGCGGCGGCGGGTCCCACGAACAACTGGGTGAATCCATACGAAATGAAGAAGACCCTGCGCGGCCTCTTCGCCGGCTGTATGAAGGGCCGTACGATGTACGTACTGCCTTTCAGCATGGGACCGCTCGATTCGCCGATGGCGCAGATCGGAGTGCAGCTGACTGATTCGCCTTACGCCGTCGTGAACATGCGCATCATGGCGCGCATCGGGAAAAAAGTTTTCGCGCTCATCGACAAGGACAACAAGCGCGTGGTCCCCTGCATGCATACGGTGGGCGCACCGCTCAAGAAAGGTCAGAAGGACGTCGCGTGGCCCTGCAACAAGGAAAAATACATCGTGCACTTTCCGGAGACGCGCGAGATCTGGTCGTACGGTTCGGGTTATGGCGGCAACGCGTTGCTCGGCAAAAAATGCTTCGCGTTGCGGATCGCGAGCGCGATGGCGCGCGACGAAGGCTGGATGGCCGAACACATGTTGATTCTGGGCGTCGAGAATCCGCAGGGGAAAAAGAACTACGTGGCGGCGGCGTTTCCCAGTGCGTGCGGCAAAACCAATTTTGCGATGATGATCCCACCGCCGGCCTTTTCGGAAAAAGGCTGGAAGGTGACGACCGTGGGCGACGATATTGCCTGGATTCGGCCCGATGCGAACGGACGCCTGCGGGCGATCAATCCCGAGGCCGGTTTTTTCGGGGTGGCGCCCGGCACCAGCATGCAGACCAACCCGAACGCGATGGTCGCGCTGGCGAAGAACACGATCTTCACCAACGTGGCGTTGACCGACGAGGGCGGAGTGTGGTGGGAAGGCATGACCGACGAGCCGCCGGCTCACGCGATCGACTGGCAGGGCAACGATTGGACGCCGGCCCTGGCGAAAGAGAAAGGAGTGAAGGCGGCGCATCCCAATTCGCGTTTCACCGCGCCGGCATCCCAGTGTCCGACGATCGATCCTGACTGGGAAAAGCCGGAAGGCGTTCCGATCAGCGCCTTTGTTTTTGGCGGACGACGGGCGAGCACCATGCCGCTCGTCTACCAGGCGTTTAATTGGAGCAGTGGGGTCTACATCGGCGCGACGATGGGCTCGGAGATGACGGCGGCTGCCGCCGGGACGCTGGGCAAAGTCCGGCGTGATCCGATGGCGATGCTGCCTTTTTGCGGCTACAACATGGGCGATTATTTCCGCCACTGGATCAACATGCAGCGCAATCTCTCGGAGACGCCGCGCATTTTCCACGTGAACTGGTTCCGCAAGGATGCGGAAGGCAAATTCCTCTGGCCGGGCTTCGGCGAAAACATGAGGGTCTTGAAATGGATTTTCGATCGCGTACGCGCCGGCGGGCGCGCGAAAGAAACGCCGATCGGCTGGATGCCCCATTATCACGATATCGAATGGGAGGGTTTGGATTTTTCATCCGAAAAATTCGATGCGCTTCAGGCCTTTGACCGTTCTGCGTGGCGTGCGGAGGTGCTCAGTCACGAGGAACTCTTTCTCGACCTCCACGCGCATCTGCCGAAGGAATTGATGTTCGAGCGCGAACTGCTCATCTGCCGTATGTGATTCCCGCTTTTGCGTAAATCCAACGGCCGTTTATGATAGGGTGATATGCGCTTTTCTTTCCTGCTGGTCTTTGTCTTCGCTGCAACATTGAGCCGCGCCTCCGTGCCGGCGCTGCTGCAGGCGGCGGTGGACAACTACGCCCGGGATGTCGAACGCTGGGCCTATACGCAGACAATCATCAGCAAGGATCGGAAAGGGAAGGTGGAGGAGGAATTGGTCGTCCGGAACGATCCCTCGCAACCCTATGAAATTCAGTGGACAGTCCTGAAAATCGACGGGAAGGAACCGACCGACCACCAGATCGAAAAATACCGCAAGGAACACGACAAGCGGCGCAAGAGCCGGCGTTCCCTCGGGGAATTGCTGGATCTGGACAAGGCGGTGGTCATGGAGGAAACATCTGCGGCGATTACTTATGAAATTCCGTTGATCAAAAACGACAATCAGCGGCTTCCACCGGAAAAATTCCGGGTGACGGCACGGGTGAACAAGGAGCGCCAGGCCTTCGAGAACGTGGGGGTGCGGTTGCGTGAGGCCATGCGCATGGCGTTGGTGTTGAAATTGAAATCCGGGGAGGCGGATTTGAACTTTGATGTCGTGGACCCTCAATTTGCCTCCGCCATCACTTCGCTGCGCGCCGATGGCGAAGGCTCGATCCTGTTTGTGAAAGTCGGTGGCAATTACTCAGCGACCCGCACCGACTTTAAGCGGGTCAAACCTTACAGCGAGCGATTCACAGTCAAACTGGCTCCCCTCCAGCTCCTGGATTTCTAGAGGAAGGCGTGGTCGATGCCGAAATCGTAGGTGGCGCGCTCGCCGCGCCACGGTCGGGAAAAGCAGCAATAGTTGCGCGACGAGCGCGCAACCCACATGTTCGGCAGCGGGCGGCGGTGCCTGAAAAGTCTAGTGGGTGAACAAAAACCGGATTGCCTGCATTCGTGGCGCCTCCATGGTGCTGCGAATGTCCAAGCTCCCGTCGCCCCCGGATGCCGTGCACAGCGAAGAGTTCCTTCGTTCACTGATGCGCCGCCAGTTGAAATTGTCCGTGGCCTGTGCGGCCACGTTCCTGATCGCGCTGATCGGCATGCCGCTGCTCAATTTTTATGCGCCGGAGCTCATGGCCACGCGCGTAGCGGGTTTTACGCTGACCTGGCTGATTCTCGGTGTGTTGTTTTTCCCGTTCGTGTGGATCATTTCCTGGCGTTTCATCCGGCTGTCGATCGCGCTGGAGGAAGACGAGGTTAATTCCGTCAAACGCTGATTTATCACCATGAATACTATTCTGACATTTCTTGGTGGCGTCGATGGATGGATCTTCACCTTTTCCTTCATCACGGTGGTGGTTACGATCTGGATGGGTTTTCGCTCGGCGAAGACGTCCAAGACTGCGAGCGATTTTTTTGTGGCCGGCCGCTCGGTCTCGGTGGGCTGGAATGCGTCCGCCATTTCGGGGGAATACTTGTCTGCAGCTTCCTTCATGGGCATCGCCGGCATGGTGATGTCCTCGGGTTACGATGCACTGTGGTACCCGGTGTGTTATGCGTGCGGCTATTTGTTTTTGCTGCTGTTTATTGCCGGACCGTTACGCCGGTTTGGAGCCTATACGATTCCGGACTTCGCCGAGGGACGGTTTGATTCGCCGCTCTTCCGCAAAATCGCCGTGTGCTTCGTGCTGTTCATTGGTTTCTTCTATACGATGCCGCAAATGAAAGGCGCCGGCGTGACACTCGCCTACATTTTTCCTGGGATTCCCTATTGGGCGGGGGTCGTGCTCGTGGGCGCGGTGATTACGCTGAATGTCGCGCTCGGTGGCATGAAAGGCATCACGCTGGTGCAGGCGGTCCAGTATTGGATCAAGCTGTTCGCGATCAGCGTGCCGATCTTCGTGCTGGCTTCGGTGTACGGATTTTACGGTTCGCATCTCGGAGCGAATTCCAGCGTCACGACCTCTCCGGCCGCAGTAACTGCGCCTGCCGTCCCGAGTGTCGACAGTGCCGTTGTGCGCAAGCCCTTGGTGGAAAAAGCACCGAAAGACACCGCGTGGATTTCGCCGTTTGGTCCTCTGACTACCAAAGCGGTTAATGCGGCGGCGGCGGCGCTGCCCGCGGAACAGCGGGCCGCGTACCTGGCCGAATACCAGAAGCCCTATTCGTTGCTCTATACTTACTCGCTGATCATGGCGCTGGTCTGCGGCACGGCGGGCCTGCCGCATATTCTGGTGCGCTTCTACACCAATCCTGACGGTGCGGCGGCGAAACGAACGACGATGTGGGTGATGATTCTCATCGGCGTGTTTTATGTGTTTCCGCCGATCTTCGGTGTGATTGGCCGCAACTTGATGCCGGAGCTGTATTCCGGAGTGGGTGCCAAAGGCACGGACAAGGTGGTGCTGGAGCTGCCGACTTTGGTGAGCGCGCGTTACGGGGTGCTCGGCTCGATTCTGAGCGGCATCACTTGCGCCGGCGCGTTTGCGGCGTTCATGAGCACTTTCAGCGGATTGCTGGTTTCCATGACGGGCGCGCTGGCCCACGACGTTTACGGCCGGATCTTGCGGCCCAAGTCCACGGCGGAGGAGCGGCTACGGGCGTTCAAGTTTGCGGCGGTGTTGATTGGCGGCGTCGCGATCGTGCTTGGCTGTTTTGTCGAGTTGCTCGAAATCAACTTCATGGTTGGCCAGGCCTTCGCCATCGCAGCGGCCAGCTACTTCCCGCTTCTATTTATGAGCGTCTGGTGGCGGGGCATGACGATGAAAGGCGCGGCCACCGGAATGCTCACCGGCGGACTCTGCGCGTTGGTGGCGGCGGCGCTGACGAATGTCAGCACGCTGGCGCTCGACAAGGGACCGATGGGAAAAGTTTTCGCCGGGTTTGCGCCGCTTAACGGGTTCTGGGCGCAACATCCGCTGCTGCGTATCCTCTGCGAGCAGCCTGCAATCTGGACGGTGCCACTGGCGATCACGCTTATGGTGGTCGTGTCAAAAGCGACTTCGGCGACAGTGCCTGCGGATGTCCGGATGAAAATGCTGGTGCTCCACGCACCGGAAAAACTCGGTCTCAAGCAGGAATACATTCAGGAACATCAGGCGGGAATGGGGCATTGAGTTGAGCCACCGCTTTCGTTCGTGAAATTATTTCGCCACCTTTACGTTCAGGTGCTGGTGGCGATCCTGCTGGGCGTGGTCCTCGGTCATTTCCGGCCCGATTTGGCCGACCAGATGAAACCGTTGGGCGACGGCTTCATCAAGCTCATCAAGATGCTGATTGCCCCGATCATTTTTCTCACGGTGGTGACAGGCATTGCCGGGATGGGTGACCTGAAAAAAATCGGGCGCGTGGGCGTGAAGGCGCTGATCTATTTTGAAGTAGTGAGCACTCTGGCCCTGATCATCGGGCTCGCGGTTGTGAATTGGGTTCAGCCGGGAGTGGGGGTGAATGCGAATGTCGCGACGCTCGATGCGAAGTCGGTCGAGTCGTACACCACGGCGGCCAAACATTCCTCGGTGGTCGAGTTTTTGCTCCACATCATTCCCGACACCTTTTTGAGCGCATTTTCCCAGGGCGAGATTCTCCAGGTGTTGCTGGTGGCGGTGCTGTTTGCGATCGCCTTGGTGAAGTTGGGCGATCGGGCCCAACCCCTGCTTGTGCTGATGCAGGATGCTTCAAAAGTATTTTTTGGTATCGTCGGCTTCATCACGAAACTGGCGCCGATCGCGGCGTTTGGTGCGATGGCATTCACGGTGGGAAAATACGGCGCCGGCTCGCTGTTGTCGCTCGGGAAACTGATGCTCTGCGTCTATGCCACCTGCTTGATCTTTATCTTTGGGGTGTTGGGGCTGATCGCGCGTAGTTGCGGTTTCAGCATTTTCCGGCTGCTCGCGTGGATCAAAGAGGAACTGTTGATCGTCCTTGGAACTTCCTCTTCGGAAAGTGTGCTTCCGCGCATGCTGCAACGGATGGAGGAAATCGGCTGCGCGCGACCCGTGGTGGGCGTAGTGTTGCCCGCGGGATATTCCTTCAATCTCGATGGCACGTCGATCTACCTCACGATGGCGGCAATCTTTATTGCCCAGGCAACCAATACGCCACTCACCCTGCAGCAGCAGCTGACAATTCTGGCGGTGTTGCTACTCACTTCCAAAGGCGCGGCGGGAGTCACGGGCAGCGGATTCATCACGCTCGCCGCCACGCTTGGTGTGGTCAGCGACATTCCCACGGTGGGCATTGCCCTGCTGATTGGCGTCGACCGTTTCATGTCGGAAGCGAGGTCCCTGACCAATCTTTGTGGAAATGCCGTGGCCATGGTGGTGGTGGCGAAATGGGAGAAAGCACTGGATTATTCCAAGGCCGGGCCGATTTTGCTGCAAAAATAACGGCAGCGGAACAGGCGAAAACCGGGCAACCGTCCGGCCAAAAAACGGTCAGCATAGGGAAGAAGCGGTCAGCATCCTTTATGCGTCACTTTTTCCTCATTTTGGTGCTCCTGGGAGTTCCATGCGTGTCAATCCATGCGCAGACGCCCCCCCTTTTGCGAAAGGCGGTGGTGCGTTGGCTGGGCGAGCGCGACAATTGGGCGTTCACCTTGCACGTGCGCGAATTCTATGGCGACAAGGTGAAGGAAGAAAGGAGCGAGCGCTACGATCCGTCAAAACCGGGCATCGATCGCTGGCAGCTTGTCTCTGTCGATGGCAACCCGCCCAGCGATGAACGCCGGGCCGAATGGCAGAAGCACAAGACCAGGAAACGCAAAAACGCCGGGAAGCCGCTGGATGATTACCTGGAGTTCGAACACGCCACCGTGATCAAGGAAACAGAAAAACAGGTCTGTTATCACGTGCCGCTCCGCAACAACAACAGCTGGCTTTTCCCCGTGGAAAAAGTCGAACTGCGGGTGACTGTCGACCGGAACTCCTTTGCGATCGAGGACGTGATCGCAAAGATCGATGAGCCTTTCAAAGTGGCGCTGGGACTGGCGCGAGTGCTCGATGTGGATCTGGACATGCAGATGAATCCGTCGGAAATCCGCGAAACCGCAACGGACCCGGCCCTGGCGAAACCCGGCGGAACAGCCAAGGTCGTGGTCAACCGGTTGGGCCAGCGCATTGAATATGCCTGGAGCGATTTTACGCGGGTAACGCCACATCCCGATAATGTGGTCGCGGATGCACCGTCGAAATAGGTGGTATCATCACAGTTAGCTCACCGAATGCGGAGGGATCGGCTTCCCTCAGGATACGAATTGTCAAAAGGTCGGACAGAGAAAATGAGCCCTAATCCCGGTCGGATTCCGTGTCGATGACTATGGGGTGAATACCCCTCAATCCACTTTCCAGATCAGCCGCGAACAGATCATCGCCACCGGCAACAGGCTCGCTCCCGCGGCCGTCACTTTGGCCCGGCTGCGGCCGCTTCTCGCTGATCCGAACACTGAGCTCGAGGAAATCGTCAATCTGATCCGTCTCGATCCCGCGCTGACCCTGCATGTGGTGCGGCTGAGCAACAGCGTGCTCTTTGGCACTTACCAGCATATCGATACCTTGGAAGGCGCGGTGGGACGCGTTGGCTTCATGGAGATTTACCGTCTGGTGGGACTCGCCGCGAGCAAGCAGCTGTGTCAGCGCGACCTTGCGACCTATCAGCTCTCGGCCACCCGCCTCTGGGAAAATTCCGTGGCCACCGCTGCGTCTGCCGAGGTTCTCGCGTTGCCGGCGGGCGTGGAATCCGGCTTGAGTTACGCAGCCGGGCTCTTGCGCAATCTGGGCACAGTGGTGATCGATGCCTGTGCATCGGGAAAGATTTATCCGGGCGAGGGCGACCATCCGCTGGTTTCTGATTGGGAAAAACAGACGTTTGGGATCACCTCGGCGGAAGTTACCGCCATCCTGCTCGAACACTGGCGCTTTCCCGCCGGGGTGGTGGATGCCATCCGGGCCCAGCACGATCCGCTGGCTGACGATGTTTCCAATGTGGGCGCATGCGTGCTCAACCTGGCGTGTGGCGTTTCCCGTCGCTTCGGGCTCGATCTTCCGGGGGAAGCGCCGCACTGGGAACGGTCGGAGGCCAAGCTCACCCTTGGCGGTGTGACTGACTTGGTGCTCGAGCAATGCACCGAAAATGCCCATGCGCATTATTTGGCGCTTTGTGCCACGCTCAGCTGAAGTAGGTCCGGGCTTCTGCTGAGCCCTGACGGTTTCTGCCCGTCGCGTCGGGCGAAACTTTGACCGTCCCCACTGCCTGGCGGGCGGCGGAAGGGTCCGAAGAAGCCGATGCCTATCGGCTTGGAGGCTCGACATTTGGGGCGTGGCAGTTTTTTTGCAACTGCACGGCGGTGAACCGTGTTCTTGGCGTGAATGAAGTTCCCAAAGTGCAAGCTCCACACCTGACGGCTCCGCCCGACTTCACCACGTTCATGCGCAACTACCAAGATATGGTGTACTCGACTGCGGTGCGACTCATCGGCAATGAGACGCAAGCGGAGGATATTGCGCAGGAGGTTTTTATCAAGGCCCATGCCCATTTTGACTCGATCGGCACCAGCCCCACGGCCGGGGGATGGTTGAAGACGGTGGCGACCAACCTTTCGATCAACCACATCCAGAGATACAAGAAGCGATGGAGCTTTTTTTCGGACCTTATCCACCGCGACGACGAGGGTGGCGAAAAGGAAGTGGAGTTTGCGGCACCGGACACTTTCTTTAGTGGGGTCGACACGGCGGAACGACGCGAATGGATTGAACGGGCGCTGCAACAGCTTCCGGAACATCAGCGGGTGCCGCTCGTACTTTTTCATTTTGAAGATATGCCCTATGACGAGATTGCCCGAAAGATGCGTGTTTCACTCAGCAAAGTTAAGACCGACATCCTGCGGGGCCGCGAAGCCCTCGCGAAGATTCTCGTCCGGAGCGGAAGCACCCATGAAACCTTTGAAGGCTGAGGCGCGACCATGAAAAAAATGACTCCCGAGGAACTCGAAAAATTCATTCATGGCCAGCTGCGTGGTTTGCCCCACCGGACAGCGCCCCGCTCGCTCGAATCGCGGGTGCTGTCGGCCATCGAACAACGGGCATCGATTCCGTGGTACCACCAATCTTGGAGCCATTGGCCTGCGGCGGCGCAGGTGGCGTTTCTGATTTTTGCGACTGCGATTACGATCGGGGTGATCGCGTCGTTTTATCTGGTGATGAAAGGAGTGGATATGAATTCGCTCGGCGCGAATGCGGGCTCACGATTTGCGGTGTTCGGGCGCGTTTACGATGCGTCGGTTTGGGTGGTGGATTTTGTCTCCCGCAGCCTTGGCAACATTCCCCGCGTCCTGCTTTACGGAACCGCGGTGGTTCTGGCGGCACTCTATGCGGCGTTTTTCAGCATTGGGGCCGCAGCTTATCGAACGCTTTACCGCCGCAATTAATTTTCTGATGAACGTCCCAACTCTTTTAGTCCGCCTCGCCTTCCTGTGGGTGATCCTTGTGTTTCGCGCCGATCTTGCGGCTGACGATCACGCGGCGGTCTCCGATCAGGCCATCGCCGCCAAACCGCGTGCAGAGGAATCGTCCTCTGATGCTGACGACAAGACCGGCGCGGCACAGGCCGACAAAAATTCCGCTTCGGATATTGATGATGTGGCCGCACCGGCTGAACCGTCAGAGGAAAAAGCCCAGGAACAAAGCCCGCCGGCCCCCGAGGTTGAAAAATCGCCAAAAGGGAAAGCCAAGCAGCATCAGCAGCTCTTCAGGAATCTCCGCCAGGTGAAAGGGATGAAGGTCGCGATCGACGGCCAGTCGCGACGTAATAACGATCGCTTCCGGTTCATGGATGACAACGAGGTGCCGGCCGATCTGACCGTGAAAGGCAACGCAGTGGCCGTCTTTGGCGATCTCAAGGTGGATGGCGAAGTCATGCACGATGCTGTGACGATATTCGGCGACTCGGTCATCAATGGCACCGTGCATAACAATGCGGTGGTCGTCATGGGAGATCTTACGCTGGGACCCAAGGCGCATGTGGAAGGGGATATTGTGAGTGTGGGCGGAGACGTTCACCGCGACCCCGGGGCATTTGTCGGGGGCGATATTCATAGCAAGTCCATCGACGACGACCG
>JBEHXD010000146.1:0-10392 GCA_048498875.1 Verrucomicrobiota bacterium | reverse complement strand
TTTTGAACGCATGCATTTCTTCCCGGACAAATTCTCCGGCTTGGGTGGAAGGTTTCTTACCCGAGCGCGCGTCACGGCGCGCGCGTTTCACTGCGATTCCTTTAGGCATGGCTTTCTTCTCCGGTCAGGGTTGATAGAGTACACCGGACGATCCCATTTTCGTCCCGGCAAAAATATGGACCGGGCGGTTGTCCCGTAGTTCACCACCAAATCAGTGACCGATTCCAGCAGGAAACCGGGTCCTCCGGTCCGTCGTTCCACCCCTCAAATGGCGGGAAAACCGTCTGATTTCGGCCTTCCTGGCCCGGAGCCCCACCGCGTTTTGCAAAAAATTGTGATACGGGCTTCCACCGGGCAAACAGGTGGACTCACCCCCGGGGGTCGATTTGAATCAGGGCGCTCAAAAATGAACCGTTACGTACCCCTGATCGCCCTGCTTTGCCTCACCGGATGCAAAAACCTCCCCGGGTGGATGACGCACGGCGCGCGAGCCACGCCCGTGGCACCGGCGGCTCCGGCCGTGGCCCCTGCCCCCGTTGCCACGTTGGAAGTGCATCGCGCCGGACCCATCGAGTTTTTCACGGGATACGACGCCAAATGCGAGATCCACTCCATCGACGGCGCGGCCGTGATGGACACCAACTATCAGCTTCTTCCCGGTAATCACACGCTCACGGTAACGCTGAATCATCTCGGCCGGGATTACACCGGCGACGTCGATCTGGTGATTCCCGAAGCGAAAAACTATGAACTGAAAGCCAAGCGCAAAGGCGATGCTTTCACGCTTTCCATAGTTGACGTCGATGCCGACAAAGTCATCGCCACGTCGACCGCCGCGTTAAACGACCACATGAAGTTTCTGGTCTTCGTGGTGCAGAAGTAGGGAACGAAGAAGTGAGCGGTCAGCAGTTAGCAGTGAGCCGCAGCTAGACGGAGATACCGTTCTCGAATCTGAGAGGCGTAGTCTGTGCGGTGTGCCTTATCTCTGCTCACCGCCAACTGCTCACTGCTCACCATCCTTATTCCTCGCCCTCACCCACTCCGCGACCGGCACGCCTCCTTCGAGGTGCTCGCGACGAATACGATCAAATTTTTCCGGGGTCACCTGGGCGTACCAAATTCCTTCCGGATAAACCACCAGCCACGGTCCTTCTGAACAAAGACGCAGGCAATCCGCTTTCGTTCGCATCGCCGGAACCCGGTTTTCCTTGAGTGAGGATTTCATGTGCTCCCAGGTTTTCAAACCGTCCTCCGTGGAACAGCAATCCGGGCCCACACATAGAAACAAGTGATGCCGCGCGCCGGGCTGGCCGATCTGCGCAAACGTTTTGGATTCCTTGGACATTAAATCAGCGTGAGATGAAATTTAAAAAGGTAGGGGCCGTTGCCCTCAACGGCCTTGGCTCGCGATGAATTTGAGCCAGTGAAATTACCCACCATTTTCGCATCCAGAATCTTCGTCCCTCGACCTCCGCCTAAGTCTTCAGCGCCAGCTCGTAATTCGTCGCGGCCTGCTCCCAATTCACGATATTCCAGAAGGCCGTCACGTAATCCGCGCGCCGGTTTTGGTAATGCAGGTAGTAGGCATGCTCCCACACATCGAGACCCAGCACCGGTTTTGCTCCATCGCTCAAGGGCGAATCCTGATTGGCCGTGGAATGCACCACCAGCTTCCCGTCCTTGACGCTGAGCCAGGCCCAACCGCTGCCGAACCGTTTCGCGGCCGCGTCGGCAAATTGCTTCCGGAATTCCTCCAGGGTGCCGAAGTCTTTCGTAATCGCCTCCGCCAGTAAACCCTTGGGAGCCCCGCCGCCTTTCGGACTCAACAACAGCCAGAAGAACGTGTGATTCAGATGTCCGCCCGCGTTGTTTTTCACGCCCGTGCGAATCGACTCCGGCACTTTGCTCAAATCGCGGACCAACGCCATCGGCCCCATCGCCAGCAGATCCGGATGACTCTCCAGCAGCTTTTTCGCATTGGTGATGTACGCCTGATGGTGCTTTGTCAGGTGAATCTCCATCGTCCTGGCATCGATGTGCGGTTCCAGCGCATCATACGCATACGGCAGGGTCGGCAAATCCCAGCCCAATGAGGGTCCGGGTACCGGCGAAGCAGCCCCCGTGGTCGTTTCCACCGCCGGCAATTTATTAAGACCCAAACCAGCCACAGCGACACCGGTGCCTAAAATCTTCAGCGCATCGCGACGGGACAAACCAGCAGAGGAGGAACTCATGTCCGAGATCGTAGCCAAAAATCCTGCGGAGGAAAGCGCAGGTTTTGGATTTCCCATTTTCCCACCGCGCGAGAATGTGACTGTCATGCCACCCTCCTCGTGTCGGCTCATCCCTTGCTCCTTGTTACTTATTGTCCCCTCTGCTTAAAAAAGCGACCGTGGAGACCTCCCGTGAAGACAGGCTAAACTTCGCCAAGCATTTCGAACGAGCCCAAGGCTGGCTCACGCTCGAAAAATTTTCCGAGGCTCTGGCCGCGCTGGACGAACTGCCTCTCGTCTTCCAATCCCACCCCGCGGTAATCCTCCTGCGCGCCCAGGTGCACATGGAAGCCAAGCAATGGACGGCAACCGAGCCGCTCCTTCGAATTCTGCTGAAGAACGACGACCAGGAGCCCCAGTATTGGATCAATCTCGCTTTTGTGGTGCGCCGGGCCAAATCGATCACGGAAGCCGAACCGATTTTGCAGGAAGCCCGGCAGCGGTTTCCCGCCGTCGCCCTGATCTGGTTCAACCTCGCCTGTTATGCCGCGCAACAAAACCGGCTGCATGAAGCGGATGATCTCCTCCGCGAAGCCATTCGACGCGATCCCGACCTGCAGGCTCTGGCTGACGGCGATCCGGATCTCGCCCCTTTGAAGGGGCCGCGCTGACCGTCCCGCCCCGATGCCACGCAGAATGAAAAAGACCATTCTGCGAGCAGATCGCCGCCACCGAACACCCGACGAAACACAGATGACCATTTCAAATCTTGAAACGGTGACCATTCCATTTTTTACTGCCGAGATATGTTCCAAGCCAATCCCACCATTCGGCGTCTTGATCAAGAGGGCATCGTCAGCACCCCGCTGACTTTTAACGGAGTGATTCATCGCACGGGCGCACTGCTGCTCATCACGGCGGTGACGTTCATGCTCACCTGGCGAGGACTGGCCAGCGGCGATCTTTCCCCGGCGATCGGCTTGGGCGGTTCCGTGGTCGGACTGGTACTCGCGCTGATCATCGTCTTCAGCCGCGCCACCAATCCTGTCCTCATTGGTGCCTACGCTGTCACCCAAGGCCTCGCCCTCGGCACGATCAGCTATTACGCCAATCTTCGCTATCCCGGCATCGCCCTTCAGGCCGTGGCGGGAACGCTTGGCTGTTTCTCGGTTGTGCTTGGGCTGTATTCCATGCGCGTCCTGCAAGCCACTCCGGCTTTCGTGAAGGTCATCACCTCGGTGATCCTCGGCATCGCGGTCTTCTATCTCGTCGATTTGGTCGGAGGTTATTTTGGTCATTCACTCGATATCGTTCGCGGCAACTCGGGTGCCAGCATCGGCCTTTCCGCGTTCATCGTTCTGATCGCTGCCATCAGTTTCGTCATCGACTTTGCCGCCATCGAACAAGCGGTCAACGAGGGTGTCGATGCCCGTCAGGGATGGCGGCTGGCCTTTACCCTGCTCGTCGGCCTGGTCTGGCTTTATCTGGAAATCCTCCGCCTGCTTTCGAAGATCAGAAGCCGCAACTAGTCACTGTGGAGTCCTCTTTCCAAGCGCGCCAACCCGGCGCGCTTTTTTATTGCCGATGTTCGACCGAATCAGGGAAGCACTCAGGTCATTTGAAATCCCAGCGCAGCCAGCTCGGTCAAATGAAACGGAGCACTGGCGAGAACTTCATCAAGTTTTGCCAGCACTTCGGTGAGCTCGGGCGCGCCAAAGCGGCAAGCTCCGTCCTCCGCGTCGTGGATGACGATCACCCACGAACCGGTGGCCTCGTCGCCCACATGAAACACCGCACCGTGCAAGTAATTTCCCGGCAGTCCCGGATGCGGCCCCGCGCCCGGCACGAGAAAAAGCATGTGCAGGGGATCATGCACGTCGGTGTGGCCGTGCCTGGCCCGGTGCAAAACCGGTTTGCCAATCACCATCAACCGATGCGCTTCCGCCCGCGCCCGCAGTCCGGCCGGCAGCGAAGCCACGTAACGGGAATAAATGCTCGCGTTGGTCTCGAGTTGCTCCTCGGTCAGGGCACCGGCGGTAAAGGCTCCGAGATTTTCCGCATGAAAGGACGGCAGGCCGTTCAGCGAACGCGCCGTGACGTGTCCGCCTTTGTGGTCCGCACTGGGATAAACCTGATGGGCCGCGTAGAGACGCTTGAGCGCATCCTGATAGGAGGGCGTGCTGGCCACGGTCCCGACAGGACTGGCTTCAATTTTGTCCAGCAACGCATGGTCGAATTCGGCATTGGGGTCGGTCATAAGCAGTCGCGTCAGCGGTCAACTGGGAACAAGGGATATCCGGAAAGCACCGGCAGCTTCACCCAATATCGTCCAACCCGCAACAACCATCCGCCACTCTTGAAACTTACGATGTGAACTTTGCGGTAAAAAAGCTCCCGGTCGAAAATCAGCTTTCACCGGTGCAGCCCGACATTAGCCTACGGAACTGTCGACCCGTTAACGGTACTCAAAATTATGACCACTCCCTTCACCGGCGGCTGTATTTGCGGATCGGTTCGGTATGAATGCTCCGCGAGGCCTGAGGAAATCCAGATGTTGAAATGTCACTGCCGCGACTGCCAGCGACTCTCCGGCGGCCCCTATACGCCGGTGGTGTATGTTCCGGCCCGTACGTTCCGCGTGACGCGCGGCACCATCCGTCATTTCAATACGACGAGCGAATCCGGTGCTGCGCACCGGCGCGGTTTTTGTGCAGAATGCGGTTCCCGCCTCACCGGCGGCGAATACGAAGGCTCCGAGGGAATCGGCCTGACTGCGTCCAGTCTCGACGATCCAAGCGGGTTTAAACCAGCCGTGGATATGTGGGTTTCCGATGCACAACCTTGGGACCTGATGGACCCCGCCCTGCCCAAAATCCCGAAACACCCACCCCGCTAACGATCAGCCGAAGGGCACTTTTTCATTTCTGACGCCGGACTTTTCCGTGAAGCCGAAGCCCCAAACCACAAAATCCGACGCACCCGGGATCACCTCGGTGCTGGCTGAGCTGGTGGGAGAAATTCCCGGTTCCCAGGAAGAGGCGGCTTCGCAACCGGAACGTCGGGCCAGAACGATAGCCAAAAAAACGGCGCTCAGGGCCGCCGCGCTTTCCGGCATGCTCGCACTGCCGCCCGGGCCATTGGGAATTGCCACCATTCTCCCCGACCTGATCGGAATCTGGCGCCTGCAACGGCAAATGGTCGCCGACATCGCGGGAGTTTATGGCACTCGCGCCGAATTAAAAACCGAGACCATGGTCTATTGCCTGTTCAAACACGGTGGCGCGGCCCTCACCCGCGATCTTGTCGTGCGCGCCGGGGAACGCCTGTTGATCCGGGAGGCATCAGCGAAATCACTCCAAACCATCCTGCGGCGGATTGGTGTCACTGTTTCCGAGCGACTGATCTCAAAATCCCTTTCCCGGTTTATTCCGCTGGTAGGAATGATGGGGGTTGGGGCCTACGCTTACTATGACACCACGCAGGTCGCCGAAACCGCCATCGAACTTTTTCGTCCGGCACCCGAACCACTCCCGCCTCTCCTTATCACCTGATGGTACCCTGCGAGACTCTGCGTGGGTCTCATCTCCTGCGCCACAAAACCATTGTGGGACAACGGCGTTTCCACAGTCTGTGCGACCATGACGCGGCAAACCATCAACCGGATTTCGCTCCTGCTTGTGCTCTCCGGCATCGGAGCGGCGGTGGCGATTTACCTCACAGTGCCACCGGCGGTGACCGATCCGCTCCTCGGAGATTATCGCTCGAGCAAACGGTATCAGCGTGAACTGAAAATGATGGGCGGCCAGGCCAACGTTCTGGCCGATGACTTTCAGGAATGGTTTTCCGACCAATGGCATGGCCGGGAACTCGCCCGCACGCTGGTGATTGTGAGTATCGGCACCACTCTGCTTTTCCGGCTATTCGCGTCTCATCCCGACGACGCCAACCAAGACCAACCGGAAGAAACGGGTGAATTGAAATAAAATTCACTGACTCTCCACCACCCCGCCCTCCCCCCATGCCCCGCTTTCTTCCCACTCTCCTCGCTACATTACTTACGGCATTTTTATTTGCGATGGGCGTCCTGCGTTCCCGCGAACTCAAAGATTATCCTGACTTTGATTTTGTCGGGCCGGGTGAATTTCATTTTCAAGCTGCCGCAGGCACCGATTACACGCTGTGGTACAAGTCCACCGCCAGTATCGACGGGGTTTACCTGATCAAGGATTCGCGTCTGCCCGTCGGCACCTCGATTTCGGTGGAGCACAACGGCCAGAAGATTCCGACCATCGTCAACGGATCCAACCAGGTTGAGGGCAGCGAAGGCGATCGTCATTCCGTCCTCGTGTTTAAAACCACGTCGGCCGGTGATTATCTCGTCAAAACCTCCGGCTTGGGCGACCAGCGCGCGTTCCGCATCAGCCAGGGCTATGGCTTCCGCGAGCTGAGTGGCATCTTTCTCTGGTTTCTCGCCGCGATGGTCAGCACGGTGCTGGTTTTTGTCTTCATCATTCTTGCCGCGACCAAACGGTTTCCCAAACCGGCGGCTCCCGCCCGGGGCTAGCGAACACCCATACGCGGCGTTCGCTCACGCGGCGGCTCCCGCCCGGCGGAAATCCTCGGTCACAGTCTGACACAACCCCACAAAGGTTTCCTCGCCGAGTGACAGGCGTTTTCCCCGCACATAGCCAACGCCCCAGCGGCGGCGCAATTTTCGTTTGCCGAGAGGAAGCGACACGAGCGCCCCGGCGTCGAGCTCCGCTTTCGCCACCCACGGGGCCAGCACACCCACGCCAAGGCCGATCTTCACCAGTTCCTTGATGGCTTCCATGCTCCCGAGTTCGAGAAAACTGGAAAGCGGCATCCCTTCGGCCCGAAAATATTCCTTCACCAGACGAAACGTGTAGCTGGTCTGGTTATAGAGGATGAGCGTTTCATTTTCCATGGTCTCGCGCTGCACCTGTTTGGCCTGGGCCCACGGATGAGTTGGCGCGAGCAGGAAGCGCATTTCATCCATGAAGAGGGGAACGAAGGTCAACTCCTTCGAACCCGATGGCTCCAGCATCAACGCAAGATCGATGCGATTGTTGAGCAACAGGTCGGTTTGCTGCGCATGATCGCCGGGATCGATCGAGATCACACATTTCGGAAAACTTTGCTTAAATTCCCGCAGCACCGTCGGCAATATATACTGGCAGGCCGTCGTACTGGCCCCGATCCGCAGTCGTCCATGGCCCCAGCGTGAAAGCTCCTCAAGTCCCGAGCGCGCCGCTTTCATTTCGCCGAGAATCCGATCCACGTGCCGCAGCAACTGCTCGCCCGCCTGGGTGAGCGTCACCCGGCGGCCAGCCCGTTCGAACAGGCGGCAGCCCGCCTGTTCCTCGAGCGCCTTGATCGCATGGCTGATCGCACTCTGGGTCAGATAGAGATCGCGGGCCGCCTCGGTGAAGCTGCCGAGTCGCGCCAGCGCGGAAAAAGCAAGGAGGTGTCGTGTGTCGAAGACGTTGGCTTTCATCAGTTGGTGCAGCGCGAGCCGAAAATGAAGCCGACTCATGCCGCCTATGAATTCTTTGAAGAGCAGTAATCAGGCCAAATACGCGATCTGGCACGTCACACGCTAAATGATTTCATCATGCCAGAAATTTCTGCTTCCGCTCCGTCGCCGTTCCCGCGTTCCCTGCGTCTGGGTTTCCTGGCATTGACGGACGCCGCGCCGCTGATCGCAGCGCACGAACTGGGAATTTTCGCCCATCATGGACTGCGCGTGCAGCTGCACCGTGAGGTGGGTTGGGCCACGATCCGGGATAAGATCATTTTCGGCGAGCTCGACGCGGTTCAGGCGCCGGCCCCCATGTTGTGGGCGGTGCAGCTCGGACTCGGCTGCGCCCCGACGGATGTTTCCACCTCGCTGATTCTTAACCTTCACGGCAACGCGATCACCTTGTCGGAGCGTTTGTGGACCGCCGGCATACGGGATGCGGTGGCATTGAAAACCGAGGCGTTGCGCCGCCGCGGCGAAAACAAACTCACCTTCGGCGTGGTCTTTCCGTTCTCGATGCACCATCTGCAACTCCGGCACTGGTTGCAAACCGCAGGCCTCAATCCCGAGCGCGACGTTCGCATCGCCGTCGTTCCGCCCGCGCAAATGGCCCGTAATCTCGCCGCCGGCACGCTCGACGGATATTGCTCCGGGGAACCCTGGAACACCTGCTCGGTGCAGCGGGGTGAAGGCTGGTGCCCGGCGTGGAGTGCCGCCCTTTCGCCCGGTCATGTCGAAAAAGTGCTCATGGTCCGCAATGATTTTGTCCGCAACCGGGGTGGCGAACATTCGACGCTCGTCGCCGCGATCGCGCAGGCCGCGGCCTGGTGTGACGAACCAAGACATCGGGCCCAGCTCGCAGAGATGCTCTCCGCCCCGATGTATCTGAACGTATCCGCCAAGGTGATCTCGCCTGCGCTGACCGGTCATTTTGATTGCGGCCACAGCCGGATCGAAACCATTCCCGATTTTCACGTTTTCAGCCAGGGCCATGCGACCGTGCCGACGATCAATCGCGCCGCCAACGTTCAGGCCGAACTCGTCGCCGCCGGTCTCGTGCCGCGCCAGATGGCCGACGCCACCCTGCCCGGACGCCTCTTTCGCGAAGACCTGTTTCGCCAAGCCATCATCAACCTTGACACAAATGCACCAAAACACACCCAACTCCCCCACGGAAGCCTCCTCCCCGCTTAACCGCCGCCAGTTCCTCACGCGCGGCGCCGCCCTGACCGGCACCGCTGCCCTCTGGGCCGCGCTGGGCTCCAAGAGTTGGGCCGCCACGGCTGACGGAGCCTCCGACGCTCCGGAAATGCCGAATATCAACATCGGTATCATCGCGCTGACCGACTGTTCGCCATTCGTCATCGCTCACGAAAAGGGATTTTTCAAAAAGTACGGCATCAACGCCACGATTACCAAGGGCGCCAACTGGGCGGCCATTCGCGACTCGCTTTCCAGTGGCACCATCCACGCCACCCACATGCTCGTGGGCATGCCGATCGCGTCGACCATGGGGTTGCTCGGTTCGCCCAAGAAGCCGATGATCATTCCGTGGATGGTCAATCGCAACGGCCAGGCCATCACACTCAAGGCGGAGTGGAAGGGCAAAGTCGGGGCCGATCCCAAAGCGCTGAAGCCGTTCGTGGACGCGGCCAAAAAACTGGGTGAACCACTCACCTTCGCCATGACTTTTCCTCCCGGCACCCACGCGATGTGGATGCGATATTACCTCGGCACGGGTGGCATCAATCCCGATCAGGATATTTCCCTCATCACCATTCCGCCCGCACAAATGGTGGCCAACATGAAGGTGGGGAAAATGGATGGCTTCTGTGTGGGCGAACCTTGGGGCGCCCGCGCGATCGCAGACAAAATTGGTTACACCTCCGTCACCACCCAGGACATCTGGAAGGACCACCCCGAAAAGGTCTGTGCGTTTACCGCAGAATTTGCCGAAAAACATCCGAAGACAGTCAAGGCGGTGCTCAAGGCGCTGCATGAAGCGAGCGTATGGCTCGACGACCTGGCCAATCGGCCCGAGCAATGCGAAATCGTCAGCAAACCCAATTACATCAACTGCCAGAAGGAAATCATCCTCGGCCGCCTGCTCGGGCAGCTGGATTACGGCGACGGTCGCGTGATCACCGATCCCAATCCGATGCACTTCAGCAAGCGCAACTGCAACTACCCACAGGAAAAGTTTGTCAAATGGTGGCTCACGCAGTTCCGCCGCTGGGGCATGGTCACCGGTGCTCCGGACTACGCCGGGGTCGCCAGGCAGGTCATGCGCGCCGACATCTACGAGGAGGCCATGAAGGAAATCGGCTATGTCCACGGCGGCGCGGATAATTCACCGGAAACTCTTTTCGATGGCGCGGTTTTTGATCCTGCCGGTGATCTCGAAGCTTACGCCAGGAGCTTTAAGATCAATTCCATGAAAGGCTGAGCCCCGCGCCCGGCATTTCTTTTCCAGTACACAGCAGCCGGGCAAAGCCGGTCCTTCCTCACGGAAAGGCCAGCCCGCCCCGCCAGGTTGCGGCTAAACAACACGGTTTGCTTGGTTCGCTCCCGCATGCACGCAATTCAAGAAAAGACCAGGTGGAACCCGACCTCCGGGCGGGTTTGCTCGGCGTATGTTCC
>JBEHXD010000145.1:0-10417 GCA_048498875.1 Verrucomicrobiota bacterium | reverse complement strand
GATTCCATGTTCCTGAAAACGGTCCGGGGCGATTTTAGCCCACTTGCCTCGTACGTAGGTGCGCGGACAAGTACCGGGCTGCGAGCACGCAGCAACGGCACGAAACACACGAATAGACACGAAATGAAATTCTGATTTTAGGTGGAGCATGTTCACCGAACGCGCTGTCGGGAGTCCAGAAAACGCGTTGGGGTCAACGCGTTCCACCCAAGGCCCCTACCCAGCGAACTTACGTTCGCTGCTACATTGCCGGACTTTTCGTGCCCTTTCGTGTGTTTCGTGGGCAATCCCTTCTGAAATTTGGGCCACGAAAAATCACGAAAATGATTCTGCCGTGTTTTCGAAAAGGGTCCGCGCGCCTATAGGCGCCTGGAAAGTCGCATCCGCAGAGGGATCTTTTGTGACTTTTTGTGGCTAAAAAATCCGGGGATCGAAGTTGTGCACGCGAAACACAAACAAGGCCGATGGGGGCATCGGCCCCTACCGCTTATTTCTCTGTGCGCTCTGTGTAACTTCCTCAGACAACAATGCGCGCAGGAAGCGGCTTTCACCCGGATTACGTTTTGAATTAATTGGCGGACTTCGGCGCAACGTGGACGGTTCTGCGGCGTCTCTCATCGAAAGCTTTTCCTACCCCCAAAATGAAATCGATTCCCCGTCGTGAGTTTTTGCGTCTGAGTGGTGTGGTGGGGTCGGGGTTGATGTTTGCACCGTTGATGCGTGCCGAGGTGGAACGGCGGACGTCGGAGCGGCGGATTAGGGATAATCCGCCCTACCTTTCGGATTTGATCGCGGTTCCGGACTCGGGCTGGCGGATGTGGCGGGATACGAAGGCGGCGTGGCAGGAGGATAAAATTTTTCTGCCGGGCGACGTGAAGATCGCGGAGTTGCCGGTGCGGCCGCCGAGCGGGGGCTGGGCGGCGCTGGAAGGCGCAGGACGCGAGGTCACGTTGCCAGCGACCGTCGAACAATTCCATTGGGGCGAAGACGGATTGCGTCCGTACAAGGACGAGTACCGTTTCGAGACGTCGGACAACCAGGTAAAGAATGGCGCCTACTTCGGTGTGTCGTGGTGGTGGCGGTCGATCGAGATCCCGGCCGCATGGGTCGGGCGGCGGATTATTCTTCACGTGCGCGGAGCGCGGCAGCGGGCGGAGGTTTTTCTCAACGAGAAACTGGTCGGGTACTCGATCATGGAGGAACTGCCTTTCGAGTGCGATCTCACCACCGCCGCCCACGCCGGCGAAAATCGCCTCGCCCTCCGCATCACCAATCCCGGTGGACGCTTCGACTGGCGAGATAACGACAAAATTAATTGGGCCGGACTTGAATTTCAGAAGAGCCACGGCTTCGGCGGGCTCGACCGCGGCCTGGCGCTCAGTGTACACGGTCCGGTGCGCATTACCGACACCTGGGTGCTCAACACGCCGGAGCCGCGCACGATCGACGTCCACGCGGAGATCGAAAACCACTCCGCCACGGCCCGTAGCGGTCTCATCCGCTTTAGCGTGATCGATCCGTCGAACGGCGACGAACTCGCAAAAGCGGAGGCACCGCTCGCACTGCCCGCGAACGCTTCGGGGCAGTCCACGGCGAAACTCACCGCACCCACCGCGGAATTGTGGGACCTTACCACCCCGCGGCTTTATCGCCTCGTCACCACGTGGGTGCCGGCGGCAAACGGTGGCGAGTCTGACGCGAAAGCCGTGGAGTTTGGCTTCCGCTGGTTTGTCGCCGAGGGCATCGGGCAGGATGCGATTTTCCGGCTCAATGGCCGGCGGATCCGGCTCTATACGTCGATCTCGTGGGGCTACTGGGCGCTCAACGGTTTGTTTCCCACGCCCGAGCTGGCGGCCAGGGAAGTCTCGGCCGCGAAGGCGTTCAATCTGAACTGCCTGAATTTTCACCGCAACCTGCCGAAGGAGGAAGTGCTCGCACTGCAGGATCGCGCCGGTCTGTTGCGCTGTCTCGAACCGGGGGGCGGTTCGCAGGCGATCGCGCGCCGCGGCCCCGTGGGTTTCCCCGAACGCTACGCCCGCGAAAAAATGCGGGGCATGATCCGGGCGTGCCGCAGCCATCCGTCGGTCGTCCACTACATCATCCAGAACGAGGGCTCGCTCGACACCGCCAATCCGTCGTTGCTCGAGCTCTTCGCCCTGATGCGCGCGGAGGATCCGAGCCGCTCGATCGTCGGCACGGATGGTTTTGTGATGCGCAGTCCACAGGCGTGGCAGGAAGCGTACAGCGCGGAAGTCCATCGCAGCGACAAACCGGCCAAGCCCGACGGGGGTGCCGCCGGCTGGTGGGTCGATCACAGCGGCCACGCGACCGATATCTGGCAGGATCGCTGTTACACGTCGCCGCGCGACTTCTACTACAGTTCGCCGGTGCGGAAGGAGATTGTCGAATGGGGCGAGATGAAAGGCCCGGCATCGTCCGACGATCACGCGGCCGTGCTCGCGTTGATCCGGAAAAACGGCGGCACGAGCTACGACCGGCTCGATCACGAGGAAATGCTGGCCGCCTACGATGCGTTTCTCGACCGCTGGGGATTTCGCGCGGCGTTTGCGTCGTCGAGCGCGCTCTTCCGCTCGATCGGCCAGCGGGCCTACGACTCCTGGGGCCAGTTCATGGAAAATGTGCGGATCAGCGACGAGACCGACATGGCGGTGATCAGCGGCTGGGAATCCACCGCGATGGAAAACCACTCGGGGATCGTCGACAATTTCCGCGAATTCAAAGCCGACCCGAAGGCGATCGCCGAATCCCTCACGCCCCTGCGCCCCGTGGCGAAGCAGCGCCAGCTCGTGGTCGGCGTCGGCGAGCACGCGACCTTCGACCTGTATCTGCTCAATGACACCCACGCCTCCGCGAGCGGCGAACTCGTCTTCACGCTGTTTAGCCCCGAGGGACGCATCACGCAAACCGAGCGCTATGCCGCGCCCGCTTTCGAACGGGACCGGTTGTCTTATCTTGTCCACGAAGCGCTGACCACCCCGCCGCTCGACAAGCCGGGCCGCTGGCGCACGCGGTTTGAGCTCACGAGCGCACCCACCGTCACGCATGAGCGTGAGATCCTCGTCATCGACGTGCCCGTGGCCGCGAAGCCGTTGAAGATCACAACCGTCGATCTCCCCGGAACAGTCGCCGAACTGTTGCAAAGTTTGCCTGCGATAACCGTGGTGCCATTCGAATCCGGGAAAGCATACGACGTGATTATCTTCGGCGGCCGGGCCAGTGCCGCGCCGGCCAAAGGCAATGCCACCACCGACGATGGCGCGAATGTCGTGCGCGCGACGACCGAGGAAACGGGATTGCCCGACGCCGTGCTGGCTGCTGTCCGCACCGGCACACCATTGCTCGTGTTGCCGACGAATGAGGGCCACGCCATTGCCGTGGCGAAACAGCTCGCCGCGGCCGGCGCGTTTCGTTTTGACGGGATGGTCGGCGTGTCGCGCGCCTCGTGGATGGGTGCGTGGACTTTCGTCCGCGAACATCCGCTCTACGCCGGGTTACCCGTGAACCAGGCGCTCGGCTTGCACTATCAAGTCCGCAGCGGCGGAGTCGACGGCTGGCGCGTCGAGGGCGAAAAAGTGGAAGTTGTCGCCGGCTATGGCCGCGATCACGATCGGAATCTCGGCGCGGCGACGCTGGTCACGAAGGTCGGCCAGACGCCGGTCGTGCTGCATCAAATTTTAGGGATGCATCCGGTGATGTTGAAGCGGTTTTTGGCGAACGCGGTGGGGTATTTGACCAGCTAATTTATTTTGCCCACTTGCCTCGCACGCAGGTGCGGGGACAAGTACCGGAACATACGGAATGGTTTACAGGAGCTAACAGAGGGAAGGGAGATTTCTGATCAAAGAATGTGTACACGAATGAAGCGGTGGAGCGCGACCTCCGGAGGCGCGCTTGGGGGGGAGCAAAACAACGCGTTGGGATGCCGCGTTCCACCCGAAGGCCGATGGGGGCATCGGCCCCTACCTTCGATTCTCTCTGTTAGCTAGGTTTCCTCCTGTTAAAAATTAGTGCCCATTAGTGGAGATTAGTGGTTCAAAATTCCGGGGGATTTGGTGGCGGTTTCTGACTTTGGGATAAGACGGTACACCCGGAAATTTTTCACCGTGAGATGATTGGTCACGGTGCGGAACGCGAACCAGCCGTTGGTATAGGGCTGCGGATCGTCGTAGGCGAAAAGCCGGCGGCCGTCGCGGTAGTAGCCGATAACCGGACCGGCGGCGACGAGCTGGATGGTTTGCGACACATTGGGTGTGATCAAAAATTCCGCGGCGCTCAGATCGTGCTCGGGCAGGAGCGGACGGTTGCCCTTCTCACCGATGTAGCGGCGGAACCGCGTGGTCTTGTTCGAATTCCCGCCGAGTCCGACATAATAGCAGCGGAGCTGGTCGTAATCGGAAAATTTGCCGGTGCGCGCGGTGCCAAACAGATCGTCCGGGCTGCGCGCGTCGTGCGCCATCCAAAAACAATTCAGATCGCTCACGCGATCATTGGGTCCACCGGCGCTGACGACCGTGGCCTCGTAGGAAATCAGCACCGGCCCGCTGAGCGGCGACGCGAGCCAGACGGAACAGCCACCGGGCACGTTGATTTCAAGCGTGCCGTCGTGCGCGGCCACCGTGCCGCCTTTTTCCAGCTCGGACCGCCAGAGCTTCAGTCTGTCGTTGAAGTCGTCGTGGGCGAGCAGTTCACCAACGGTGAACCGCGGATCGGGTGATGCCGGAGTCGCGGTCGGGACGCGGGTTTCCGCAGCGAAGACGGGCGACGAAAATACGAAAGTGACGGCGAGCAGAACAACCGGGACTATGAGGGAACGCATCGGGAAATTTGGGGAAGCGAGATCAAGCAGACTGCAATGGGATTGGTCCAGCGCGGGAAAAACTTCCAGTAAACAAGTGACAAGCCATTTCGCGGGCGTTTTCTTACCGAATCGCGTCCGACGCAGCTGAGATTACCGCCATGTTCACGCGAGACAATGACATCATGCTCGTTGCCATGGATCCTTCACTGCGTTCAGGATGACAAAACAAAGCCGAACCATCTCCCAAATCATGATGCAAATCCCACGCTGCTTTTCGCTCCTGTTTTTGTTCGCTGTCGCTGGCATCCTTACCACGTGGGGTGAGGTTGCTCCGATGGGGAAGCCAACGATTTTTGTCTGTGGGGATTCCACCGCCCGCAATGTCACCACGGGCAAAAACGGACAACCCTGCGTCGGCTGGGGCACGCCGCTAGCCGATTATTTTGACGCGGGGAAAGTCACGGTCGCCAACGTGGCGCACGCCGGGCAGTCGAGCCGCACTTATTATAAAAATCCCGAGGACTGGCCCAGTGTGCTGCCGCGGATTCATCCGGATGATTTTGTACTGCTCGTTTTTGGCATCAACGACGTCGGCACGCCCGGTACAGGAAAAGACCGCGGCTCGGTCCCGGGGCTCGGCGACAAGACCGTCGAACTCAAGCGACCGGATGGCACCACCGAAACTGTGCACACCTACGGCTGGTATCTGTCGGCAATGGTCACGGCCGCGCGCGAGCGGGGTGCGCGGGTCTATCTTCTGACGGTGACCACGCGCAACATCTGGACGAATCCCAAGGCGAAATTCGACGACGCCACGCCGACTGCGCCCCTACCCGCTGATTACGACTCCAAGGAAGACCGCATCGAGCGCGGCACGGCGAACGGCAATTACACGCAGTGGACCAAGGAACTCGCGGCGCAGCTCCACGCGCCGGTGTTTGATCTCACCAATTTTTGCGCCGACCGTTATGAGAAGATGGGCCGCGAGACGGTGAATACATTTTATAGCGACCACAATCACACCTACCACGCCGGCGCGGATTTTGTCGCGGCCGCCGTGGTGGCCGGCTTGAAGGCTTTTGAGCACAGTCCGTTCACCGGTTTGCTTTCGGCCAAAGGCCAGGCGGTGCCGGCGGCGGCGGGTAATTACGTGCGGGACAATGCGGCGCCGTGATTTTGGGGTTTTGTTACAGGGAAAACAGAATTGGGGCCACGAAGAGTCACGAAGAAGCACAAAAAACAGTGAACCACGGAATACACTGAAGACACGGAATGTTTTACAGGAGCTAACGGAGGGAACGGAGGTTTGGGTCAGGAAGTTCTCACACCAAGGACGCAGAGGGAGCGAAGCGGTGGGATTTGCTTGAGGGTGGAGCGCGACCTCCGGGCGCGCTTCGGGGAACACAAACAACGCGTCGGGACGCCGCGTTCCACCTAAAGGCCGATGGCACTGTTGATGCGTGCTCGCATCCCGGCACGTGTCCTCTCGCCTCCACGAGAGGCACGGGGCATCGGCGCCTACCTCAATCTCTCTGTTAACTCTGTTTCCTCCTGTTAAAATTAGTGCCTGATTAGTGGAGATCAGTGGTTCAAAAGCTCCGCTTTCATCAGGATGACAGGTGTCATGAATTTGGTTGCGAGCGAGGCTTGGCGGTGGAGCGCGACCTCCGGGCGCGCTTTTGGGAATGCAAACAACGCGTCGGGACGCCGCGTTCCACCCAAAGGCCGATGGGGGCATCGGCCCCTACCAGGGAACTTGCGTTCGCTGCTACATTGCAGAATTTTCCGTGTTCTTTTGTGGGCAAAGTTTCTGCGTTTGAAATCGCTGAGGCGCGTTACTGATAACGATTTTTCACTGTTCCAACTCCGTTTTTTGTCTTCATGGTGTTCATCTGGACTTTCGACACCACCCAAGTCTTTCGTGATTCATCATCTGATCTCCATCATGCATATCCTCAAACCGCTTTCTGCCTTCTCCCGGATCTTCGCGTGCCTGCTCTTTCTCTCCTTGGGAAGAATCACCGCGTCAGCAGCACCCACGATTCCGGGCTACGACATCAAGGCGTATGGCGCCAAGGGCGACGGAAAAACCCTCGATACCGTGGCGATCAACACCGCGATCGATGCGGCAGCGGCGGCCGGCGGTGGTACGGTTTATTTCCCGCCCGGAACTTATTTGTCCGGCTCAATCCACCTCAAAAGCAACGTCACGCTCTATCTCGAGGCCGGCAGCGTGATCGAAGCCGCCTCCCATTTGGTGACCAAGTTTGACGAGCCCGAGCCCAACGAGGTCGGCGACAAGTTTCATTATCAGGACTTCGGTCACAGCCACTGGCGGAACAGCCTGATCTGGGGCATCAATCTCGAGAATGTCGCCATCGCCGGTCCGGGCCTGATTCACGGCAAGGGCCTCGACAATGGATTTGATCGTTTCGCCGATGAGTCCAAAGGGCAGCAGCGCTATCACGGCAATCCGGAAGGCAGCGGCAACAAGGCGATCGCGCTGCGGGACTGCCGCAATGTGCTCCTGCGCGATTTTTCGATCCTGCAAGGCGGCTGGTTCGGCATTCTCGCCACGGGCGTCGACAATCTCACGATCGACAATCTGAAAATCGACACCAACCGCGACGGCATGGACATCGACGCCTGCCAAAATGTCCGCGTGACGAAATGCAGCGTGAATTCCCCCTGGGATGACGGCATCTGCCTGAAAGCTTCCTATGGCCTCGGACGCCTGAAGCACTGCGACAACGTCACGATTTCCGACTGCTATCTCGCGGGCAGCTTCGACATGGGCACCCTGCTCGACGGCACCTTCAAGCGCAGTGTCCCCGAATATAAATCCTATCAGACCGGACGCATCAAACTCGGCACGGAATCCAACGGCGACTTCAAGAACATCGCGATCACCAATTGTGTCTTCGACGGCTCGCGCGGCATCGCCATCGAAAGCGTGGACGGCTCGCACATCGAGGACGTTGCCATTTCCAACATCACGATGCGGCACGTCGCCAATTCCCCGATTTTCATCCGACTTGGCGCGCGCCTTCGGGGACCCGAGGGCACCGTCGTCGGCAGCATCCGGCGCGTCAGCGTGAACAATCTGGTCGCGTCTGACGCCGACTGGTCGTTGGGCAACGTGATCAGTGGTCTTCCCGGTCATCCCGTGGAGGACATTCGCTTCAGCAACGTCCGCATTTCCTTCCAGGGAGGCGGCACGGCCGAACTCGCGAAGCGCATTCCGCCGGAAGCGGAGAAATCCTATCCTGAACCCAGCATGTTTGGACAGATTCCCTCGTACGGATTTTTCTTCCGTCATGTCCAGGGCATCGAAATGCACGACGTGAAACTGGATTTCGTCGCTCCTGAATCGCGGCCCGCTGTGGTACTCGATGATGTCCAGGACGCGTGGTTCCATCACCTGAACTTCAAAGCCGGTGGCAACGGCAGTCCGCTGTTCGATCTGCGCGACGCGGCCGACGTATCCATCACCAATACCCGCGGACTGGGCGACGTGCGGCATGCGGAGGGCGTGAAAGGAGTCGCGCACTAAGCTGCACCTTCACGCTGGGCGGGATTGATGAATTTCGTGGATTCTTCGCTACGCTCAGAATGACAGCAGCGGGAGCATGACGCAGTTCGAAAATACCCCAAAACTTCCCCGTACCTACCATGAAATCCTTTTTCTTTCCATTTGCCGCCCGCCTTTCAGCGGCTGTTTTATTCGCGCCGGTGTTCGCCGGAATGAGCGAGCTTCACGCGGCTGAGCCGAACACACCGCAAGCGCCGGTTTCATTTTCGCCGCCAAGCCTGCCGGGGCGCGGTCTGGCCCAGCACGATTTCCTCTATGCGGGCGAATGGGACACCCGAAAGGAAATGCAGTCCCTCTTTCTCGTGCGCGGCGGGAAAGTCGTGTGGAGCTATTCCATGCCGCTGCATCCCGCTCCCGGCAAAAACCAGGAATTCGACGACGCGGAGCTGCTGCCCAACGGCAATGTACTTTTCTCCCGCATGTCGGGCGCCGGCATCGTGAGTCCCGAAAGAAAGCTCGTGTGGGATTATCCCGCTCCGGCCGGAACGGAAATCCACTCGGCCCAATGGCTCGGCGGCAACCGGGTTTTGATCATGCGCAACGGCAACCCCGCGAAGGCGATCATCTTTGACACGGCCGCCAACACCGTGGAACGCGAAATCCTGATTCCGACACCGATCACCGGCACGCACGGACAATTTCGCCACATGCGGATGACGGCCGCAGGCACCCTGCTGGTCCCGCATTTGGGCGAGGGAAAAGTGGTTGAATACACCCTCGAAGGAAAGCCGGTCTGGTCGGTCGCCACTCCTTCGCCGTGGTCCGCCGTTCGCCTGGCGAATGGCCATACGCTGGTGGCCGGAGATCACTCGTCGTATGTGCGGGAGTTTGACTCCGCGGGCGGGGTCACGTGGGAATTTGGTCAGGCTGATGTTCCGGACATCAAACTCTTCAATCTCCAGACCGCCAACCGGCTGGAAAATGGGAACACCGTGATCTGCAATTGGTGCGCGGGTCACAAGGAGATGGCCGACTGGCCACAGACCGTCCAGATCCTCGAAGTGACACCGGACAAAAAGGTGGTCTGGGCGCTGCGCAGCTGGACGGGAGAGCAGGACCTCGGACCGTCGTCGAGCATCCAGATTTTGGATTCAAAGGAAGTCCGTTGAAGCTCGACCAGTAAGGCAGAAGAGCCCGGAGATTGGCCCACTAAACACACGAAAGGACACGAAAAAGGATTCTGATTTTTGTCACGGAGGACACGGAGTTCGGAGGGAGCGCACCGAGTTTTAAAGAAATGAGTTAACGAGCAGGTGGAGCGCGACCTCCGGGCGCGCTTTCGTTAACCACGGAATACACTGAAGACACGGAATTTTCTTACAGGAGCAAACGGAGGAAACAGAGATATGAGTTGGAGAATTTTCACACCAAGGACCAAAGGGATCAAAGAGGCGGGGTTCTTTGTGAGCTTTGCTTGCTTCGTGTAAAATCTGCCTAACCCCAAGCAAGGCCGATGAGGGCATCGGCCCCTACCGCCGATTTCCTGTTAACTCTGATTCCTCCTGTTGAAATCAGTGTGGATCAGCCGGGGCCTGGCGGTGGAGCGCGACCTTCGGGAGAGCAAACGCAACGCGTCGGGACGCCGCGTTCCACCTGAAGGCGGTTGAGGGCAGCCGCCCCTACCTTGCAATCCCTGCGGACGAGGCGGGCAGGCAAATCCCGCTCGCAAACTCACCGCCACAACTTCGTCACGCGGCGGCGGAGGTCGATCCAGTGGCGCGCGCGGGAATGCACGATGCGCTTCGTGTCGATCAGCGTCAGATCTCCACAGGCGGAAAGCGTATGTGCGCCTTCGCGGTACTGGTCGGAAACCAGGTCGCCGGTCAGTCGGGAAGGCAGATGCTCCACCTTGATGCAATCGGGCGTCAGCACGAGGAAACGGAGGAACCGAATCGCGCCGCCGTAGGTGCCGCTGCAATCCTGTACCGGCAAAATCACCGAGCCGGTGGCGTCCACGAACGGCGTGCCACCGGGCCGGGCGCAGGATTGATCAACGAGCACGGGAT
>JBEHXD010000144.1:0-10506 GCA_048498875.1 Verrucomicrobiota bacterium | reverse complement strand
CTCATCACCAACGCCCGGCCGAAGACGGCGCCTATCCCTTTACGACGTTGCATCCGCAGATCGGAGTCATCGATTACAAGGAGGAGTACGAACGGCTGGTGATGGCGGACGTGCCGGGATTGATTGCGGGCGCGAATGAAGGGAAGGGGCTCGGCCATCGGTTTCTCCGTCACATCGAGCGCTGCAAATTGCTTGTGTTTATTTTGGATATGGCCGGCACCGACCAGCGCGATCCCCGCGACGATTTCAAGCAGCTGCTGCAGGAACTGGAGCTCTATAATCCCGAGTTGCTCGAGAAACCACGCCTGGTCGTGGCCAATAAAATGGATGAGGGCGCGGCGGAGGCTAACCTGAAAAAATTTCAGAAACGCTACGCGAAAGTCCCGGTCGTGGCGATCTCCTGCCTCTCCGAAGAGGGGATTCCGAAGCTCAGAAAAGAATTGTTAAAACGGGTGAAGAAAATGCGGGCGAAGGAAAAGAATTCGCCAGAACCGAAAGGTGTCGTATCTTAAGTACTCTCATGTCGGAACACCGTCCATTGCTCATGCGCTCCAACCGCCTGTTGGGATCGGCGCTGATTGAGCATAGTCTGGTGAAGTTCGAGGATTTGGAAGCGGCGAACGAACGTCTTTTGGAAATCGCCGCGACCGGCGACATGCGGAGAAGTTCGGTCCTGAGCATTCTGGCCTACGAAACCAAGGTCTTGAAGGAAGAGGATTTGTTGCACCATGTGGTCGATGATCACGGGGTTGGCGTCATCGACCTGCGCGGTTATGAAGTACCGGAGGAAGTGAAGCGCGATCTCGACATCGGCGCCTGTTGGGCGACGTGGAGCGTGCCGTTCGACAAGGAGGAGGACTTTCATTTTGTCGCGACGGCGTATTACTTGAGTCCCGCGGTTCGTTCCCATTGGGAAAAAACGCTCGGCGGCCAGATCATCTGGCAGGCGACCACGATGGATATCATTGCCGATTATCTGGACAAAATTGCTTCCGAACGGGGCGATGCCGCGAAAAAATCCGGCAATCCCGCGAAACCGGCGACCCGTCCGCCGTTTGCCTCCGGTCCGACGCCGATTCTGGGCAGCAAAGGTCCTTTCCCGTCCGGCGCGACGACCCCGCCCATGACCTCGGCTGCGGCGAGTGCCACCCGGGGCCCGTTTCCGCCGGCTGATCCCGCAAAACGAGTTAATCCGGTCCCCGGTGCCACCCGGGCTCCGATGTCGCCCTAGTCATGCCTCTCGGACGCACACAGACGCAGATCATCGACAAGCTCGAGGAGATGGGAAAGCTGTCGGCAGACGCCAAGGCGGTGTTGCTGGCGCGCCCCGACGAGCCCACGGGCGATCAGCTCGATCAGATTCTCCAGACGGATCACAAGATCACGATGTTCCAGTTGCTGCTCGCGAAATGCCGGGCGCTGGGACTGTCGCCGTACAACGTCGCCCGGTACAAGGTTCATCCCACAACCTTCGAAAAGATCGATCTCGAGTTCTGTCAGAAGAACATGATTTTGCCGGTGGGGCAGGTGGGCGATTTCCTGCTCGTGGCGTTTGCCAATCCGTTTGACACGACGGTTGCGACCAAGATTCAGGACAAGACCGGCCAGCGTGTGATCCGCCTGCTCGGCCGCGAGGCGGACATCCGCGAGAAGCTCAAGAAGGATCAGATCCACGAAGAGGTTCAATTTTCCGACGTCGTCGACCAACTCGGCGCGCAGTTCGATGAAGTCGAAACCGACATCAAGGACGAGGATCTGGAGAATGAGGAATCCGCTCCCATCATCCAGCTGAGCAATCGCATTGTGGAGGACGCCTATTTTGCGGGAGCTTCCGATATCCACATCGAGCCGTGGGAAAAGGAAGTGGTGGTCCGGTATCGCATCGACGGTCTTACGCAGGAAAAGCTCCGGCTTCCGGCCAAGGTGGCGGGAGCGCTGGTTGCCCGCGTGAAAATCATGTGCAACCTCGACATCGCGGAACGCCGCCTGCCGCAGGACGGACGCATCGTTTTCAAGCAGTACAATAAAAAGAACATCGATATCGATCTTCGTGTTTCCACGGCGCCGCTCAACCATGGCGAGGGCGTGGTCATGCGTATTCTCGACAAGCAGAAGTCCACGCTGCCGCTCACCGCGCTCGGATTCTCCGAGGAAAACCTGACGAAGTATCGCGAGTGCATCCGCCAGCCTTACGGGATGATTTTGCACTGCGGTCCGACCGGTTCGGGCAAGTCGATGACGCTTTACTCCGCGCTGAACGAGATCAACACGCCCGACGTGGTGATCCGCACGGCCGAGGATCCGATCGAATACACGCTTCCCGGCATCAACCAGATGCAGATGCACCGCCAGATCGGACTGACGTTTGCGGCGGCGCTGCGCGCCTTCCTGCGCCAGGATCCCGACATCATTCTCGTCGGTGAAATTCGCGACAAGGAGACGGCGAATATCGCCGTCGAGGCCGCGTTGACCGGCCATATGCTGATCAGCACGCTGCACACGAACGATGCGCCCAGTACCGTTGCGCGTTTGACCGACATGGGCATCGAGCCCTTCATGATTTCCTCCTCGCTGGTTGCGATCTGTTCCCAGCGCCTCATGCGCCGTCTTTGCAAGGTCTGCCGGGTTGCTTACGAAGCGGAGAGCCGGGAAAAGGATGTGTTGCAACGCGCCATCGGCTGGAGCGGCCAGATCTACAAGGCGAGCCCGCGGGGCTGCCCCAAGTGCAACAACACCGGTTACAAGGGCCGGGTGGGTATCCACGAATTGCTGATCAACAACGAGGAACTGGTCGAAGGCATCAACAAGGGTGTGGAAACATCGGAGTTGAAACGCATGGCGATGAAAGCCGGCATGAAAACGCTGCACCAGGACAGTTTGCTCAAGGTGAAGGAGGGACTTTCCTCGCTGCCGGAGGCCCTCAGCATCGTGCCGCAGGATATGGAACTGCGCGGCTCCTCGAGTGTTTCCACTCCGCCGGCCAAGCCCGCCTGATTGGGTTGGGGCACTGTCCGGGAGCGGCTGATACGAAAGCATCACCCTTTGGCAGGGGTCTTCCGGCAATCCTCTTCACGAGGCATCGCTCAGCTTTTCCCTGATGCCGAAATTCGTCTCGGCTCTTGCTGCCGTTTTCCCCGTGTCGCCATGCTTTCGGCAGTCCAGGCGACACCATGAAAACCAAACTCGACAAACTGGAAATGTTGCGGGGCTTTGCCGCGCTTTATGTTTTCGCGGGTCATTTTGTGAACGTCCGGCTTTTGTCCAAGGCCAGTGAAGCGGGCTTTCTGCTCCGTTTTGGGCAGGAGGCGGTGATGCTGTTTTTCCTGCTTTCCGGATTCGTGGTTTATTATTCCACCGCTAAACATGGCGACGTGGCGTTCCGGCCGTACTTCGTCCGCCGGCTCCGGCGGATCTATCCCATTTTTCTGATCGCCCTGCTCATTTCCGGCCTGAGTGCACTGGCGGCGTCGACCACGGGCAGAATCACCTTTTCGCTTTCCCAGCTTTGGGGCAACCTCGGCATGTTCCAGGATTTCGCGAGCGGTAAGCCGGGGGTGGCGGTGCCGACCCTGTTTGGCAACGTGGCACTTTGGTCGCTCTCGTACGAGTGGTGGTTCTATATGATGTTTTTTCCGATTTATCGGTATGTGCCGGCAGCCTGGAGGATTCATGTGGTCGCCGCGATTTCGATCGTCGGATTCGCCACCTACTGGCTGCACTTCAACCAGGTGTCCTTGTTCCTCATGTATTTTATCCTGTGGTGGACGGGCGCGGAGCTGGCCCGGGCCTATCTGGAAAAACCCACCATCACCTTCGCGTCCCAAAGGATGTCGATTGTCTATCTGGCTATCCTCACCGCGCTGGTGGCCACGCCCGTCGTCTACGCGCAGCGTGCTCATCAGGCGCTGCCTTTCGGTGAACATCCCGTTTTGGAATTCCGCCATTTCGCCGCCTGCCTGACTTTCCTGATTGGCGGTTTGGTCTGGGCGCGACTGAAATGGATCGGATTTCGTCGAATCTTTGGCGCCTTCGCTTTCGTCGCGCCTATTTCCTACGCGCTCTATGTGTTTCACTACCCGCTGGCGGTGAAATCGTCTTTTCTCAACGGGATCCCATGGCTTCCGGCCAGAATTGCCGGCTATCTTGCAGTGACTTTCATCCTGGCCTATGTGGCTGAGGTGCCGTTTCAGAACTGGATCAATCGCGTCACGGAGCGGTTTACGAGGCGGACTAAACCGCGCAACGCCCCGTTCCGGAACAAGGAAGACGAGTTGCGTCCGGCGACCGCTACGTCGTAACCGGTTTCTCCGGGCGTTTGCTTTTCCGGAATCTCTCCGCATCACTGACGGCGCATGTCCATTGCGCCTCCAAACAAGGAAAGAGTCCGAAGCTTTTGCCGGCACGGTGTCTTGACGGAACATTATTGGTATCCGGGAGGAGCCGTTGGTGAAATGGGCCTCCACACCCATGCGGAATATCAGATCTGTCTGAGTCTCGACACCCCGGGCGAGTATTCCTACCTCCGCAAAAAACACCGCGTGCCGCCACGCTCCGTGACCTTGATTCATCCCGATGAACTGCATGGCGCCCGCGATATGGAGCCGCGGTCGAAGCCCGCGGAATTCTGGCTCTTTTATGTTCCCGTGGATCTCGTCCGCGACGCCACGGACTCGCGTTCTGCGCCGTTCGCTGCGCAATTCACCTCGGTGGCAGGGGAACTGGTGACCCGATTTTCCCGGCTCCCGGGGCAACTCTTTCGCGCGGCCAGTAAACTGGAGCACGACGAGGTGTTGGGCCACGCCTTGACGGATTTGCTTGGCGCCCTGGGCGTGCGTTCGCCTGAGCGGCGGGTCCGGCCGTCGGCCGTCCGGCTTGATCGCGTTCGCGACCTTATCCGGGAGCGATGCGACCAGTCGTTGTCGTTGGCTTTCCTCGCCCGGGCCGCGGGTATGTCATCGACCGCTTTCAGTCGCGAGTTTCGCCACCGCTTTGGGTGTCCGCCGCACCGCTATTTGGTGCAAATGCGCGTCGAGCGGGCCAAGCGGTTGCTCGCTGACGGAGTTTCGAGCGCGGAGGTGGCGATGGCGTGTGGCTTTGCCGACCAAAGTCATCTTAACCGACATTTTCGCCCGCTCACCGGCATGACGGCGGGGCGCTATTTCAATTTTGGCAGGAACGTTCTAGAGGGGAAAACTTTTGCGTGATAGAGTGGGCAACTCTCATGCAAAAATTACCGACAAAAATCGCCGTATTGGGAACTGGAATGGTGGGACGATCCATCGCCTCGAAACTCGCCGACCGTGGCGTGCAAGTCACCATGGGCTCACGCTCGAGGGAAGGGGCGGCCGCCGAATGGGCCAAAACCACCGGAGGTTCGGCTGCCGCGGCGACATTTAAAACCGCGGCCGAAGGTGCGGAGCTGGTTTTTAACTGCACCAATGGTGAGACGTCCTTGGATGCGTTGCGGCTTGCCGGAGCCCAGGCGCTCGCGGGAAAAATTTTGATCGATGTGGCCAATCCGCTTTCCCATCAGAATCCCGGCACGTTGACGATTTGTAACACCGATTCCCTCGGCGAGCAGCTTCAGCGTGAGTTTCCCGGCACGCGCGTGGTCAAGACGCTCAACACCGTCAACTGCGAGGTCATGGTCGATCCCACGCGGATACCGGGGGATCATTGTTTGTTCATGGCCGGAAACGATGCGTCGGCAAAAAGTCTGGTGACGGAAGGCCTCGCCGCCTGGTTTGGCTGGCCGGCGTCGCGGGTGATTGATTTGGGTGATATCCAAGCCGCGCGCGGCACCGAGATGTACCTGCCGCTCTGGCTCTCCCTTTGGCGCAAGGTCGGCCACGCGGATTACAACCTGCAAATCCAGATGGCTCGCGCGAAATAATTTTCACGTAATTTTGCCGGGCGGTAGGGGCCGATGCCCCCATCGGCCTCGGGTTATCATCATGGCATCCCACGGGCCGTTGAGGGCAACGGCCCCTACCGATTGCAGATATATTACCGTGACGCAGGCACCACCGTCACCGCACAGGCCTTGTAGGCCGGCTGACGGGAATGCGGGTCGTAGGCGGGAAAGGTCAGCACATTCACCTCGGCGAAATGCATCGGCATGAAGACCTGCCCGGGTTGAACGATCGGCGTGACCACCGCGATGGCTTCGGTTTCACCGCGCCGAGAACGCACCGTGACCAGTTCGCCGGCGCCGATGCCGAACCTGGCGGCGTCTTCGGGATTGATTTCCACCCAAGGCTGATTCGGCGACAATTTGCGGAGTACCGCACTTTTGTTGGTACGCGAACCCGTGTGCCATTGCGACGAGGAACCTCTTCCGGTGTTGAGCAGCAGGGGAAAAGCCTCGCAGGTCGGTTCGGGGAGCGGCGCGGGCGGGTCGAAATAAAATTTTGCCCGGCCGTCCGGGGTGAAAAATTTTCCGTCGTCGAACAGACGGCGTTCCTTGTCGGGGAACCCGGCGGTCTCGGCTTCCGAGGCCTTGAATGGCCACTGGATGCCACCGGCCGCCTCGACGTGATCGTGATCGCGCATGCCCGTGAAATCATACGGCATGCCTTGCGAAAGTTTTTTGAGCAGCTGGAAGACGGCGGCGGGCGAGGTCCATTGCGCGAACATCTCCCCGCAGCCCCACGCTTGGGCGACCAGCTGGAAGATGGCGAAGTCGCTCAAGGCCTGCCCGGGCGCGCGGGAGACTTTGCGTGCGATGCCGAGCCGGCGCTCACTGTTGATGAAAAACCCTTCCTTCTCACCCCAGCCGGCGGCCGGCAGGATGAGGTCGGCCTGCCGCGCGGTTTCGGTGGTCGAGTACATGTCCTGCACGACCAGAAAATCGAGTTTGTCGCGCAGGCGTCCGAAATGGCCCTGGTTGATCCAGGAATGGGCCGTGTTGGTGGCAACGATCCAAAGCGCGCGGATTTCACCGGCGTAGACGGCATCGAGAATGCGATCATAGGCCCGGCTTGCCTTCTGCGGGATGAGGCCGGGGTCGATACCCAGGACCGAGCCGACGTGGGCGCGGTGGGCTTCGTTGCCGAAGTCGTATCCGCCGAGAAGTGACGTGGCGTTGCCAAAAATGCGCGAGCCCATCGCATTGCACTGGCCGGTGATGGAATTGGCCCCCGTGCCGGGCCGGCCGATCTGGCCGGTCATCAGTGCGAGATTGATCAGGGCCTGCGCAGTGCGCGTGGCCTGGTGGCTCTGGTTGACGCCCATCGTCCACCAGTAGGAAACACGGGCGCCGGGACGCACGACGAGTTCCACCAGGCGGATGAAATCGTCACGCGACAGACCGGTTTCGGCCATCACCCGGTCGACCGTGAAATCCTGGACAAAGTGGGAGAACGCGTCGAAGCCCGTGGTGTTTTTCCCGACGAAATTCCGGTCAATTGCCTCGCGTGCGATCAGCTCGCGCGCCAGCCCATAGAGCAGGGTGAGATCGCTCTTGGGAAACGCTGGCAGGTGGAGCGTCGCCGCCATCGCCGTCTCGGTGCGGCGCGGGTCGATGACCACGATGGCCGGATTGCGGGGATTGCGCATCACCCGCTGCCACATGATCGGGTGCGCGATGCAGGGATTGGCTCCGACGAAAACCAGCACGTCACTTTCCTCGAAATCGGCGTAGGTGAACGGCGGGGCGTCGAATCCGAGCGATTGCTTGTACGCGACGTGCGAGGTCGCCATGCACTGGCGCGTGTTGCTGTCGATGTCGGCGATCCCCATGCCGAATTTCGCGAGGGCGCCCAGCAGGGCCATTTCCTCGGTGACAATTTGCCCGGTGCTCAGGACGGCGACGGCGCTTTTGCCGTATTGGGCCTGGACGCCTTTGAGTCGCTCGCAAAACACTTCCAGTGCCTGGGCCCAATCGATGGGTTGAAGCTCGCCGTTGGCATCCCGCAGCAGCGGCTTGGTGACGCGATCGGGTGCCGCGAGCGGCGTCAGCGCTTCCCAGCCTTTGGGGCAGGCCATGCCGAGGTTCACGGGATAGTCGGGATTGGGCGTGAGATTGATCGCGCCGCCTTCGGCATTGAGATGGATGTTGAGCGAACATCCCGTGCTGCAGAATCCGCAGATCGACTTCGCCGTGCCGGCGGGGGCGAGGCGGGCGGGAACACGTCCCAAGCCAAAATCGCCGGGGTGCAGCACGAGTTCGCTCGTCATGGTGCCCTTGCGGGCGAAGAGCAGGGCGTCGAGTGCACTCATGCGGCGGCTCCCGGCATTTTCGGCGCATCGACCGCGCGGAAAAACAAATAGCGTTCCGTGATTTCGCTTGCGACTGCACCGGCAAAGACCAGCCACGCAGCGGCCGGAGGCAATTTCCCGGCATGGACGAGCAGCGGCAGGGCAATGGCGGGAAATTGCCTCCGGCGTGAGGGGGTCGCCCTCGTCGGCCTGATCGAGCGGACGCATGATCCGGGCGTCGCAGATAAGCTTGATGGTGGTGCCGACGCCGAGGGCGATCAGGGCGGCAGTGGTTTCGGTGCCGGAAGCATACACGGCGGCAGCAGCGAGTGAGATAACGCCCCCGAGAAACCGCGGCCCGGTCTGGCTCATGCGCCAGAAGCGACGGTGGGTATCGACATAGATCATCACCGAGCAGAAAAGACCGGCGAGGCCGATCGCGATCGCGGGAAAAATCGCCAGGGGAAAAATAACTGCGGCCGTTGCGGCGTTGAACCAGGCGCCGAAGATCATGGCTTCGCGGCTCAGCCAGCTTTTGCGCCAGCCCAGAAAAATTCGCCAGGCCCGCAGGGGTTTTCCGAGGTGGGCCACACTGGCAAGCAGACCGATCAGACCGGCAATCCATCCGATGCGCAGGATTAGCGCGGTAGTGTTGGAATGCTGCGTGTGGTTGAGGAAAGCTGCGGCGATTTCGGTGCCTACCGCCACGGGCATGAGGGAAAGCATGATCACCAGAGGCCAGTGCGCGTGCTGCGGCCGGAGAATGGCGTTGTCGGCGGCCAGAACATCGGCCGGCGCGACCCGCTCGGTCATATAACGCGTGACCGGCTTGGTGGTCGTGGGGCTCGGTGCGGTCGGCAGGAAATGGGACGTGTCGGGACAAAACTCCCCGTTGACGTGGGTGGTGACAGTCACGATCCGGATCGCCTGGGTGGGACAGGCCTGGACACAGGCGGGGGCTTCACCGGCGCCCAACCGCTGATGACACATGTCGCATTTGCGCACGATGCCGAGGCGTTCGTTGTACTTCGGGACGTCGTACGGACATTTCAACACGCAGTACTGGCAGCCGATGCATTGATCATCGAGATGGCGCACGATGCCGGTAACGGGATCTTTTTCGTAGGCCAGCACCGGGCAGCCATTCAGGCAACCCGGATCGGCGCAGTGATGGCACGCGGTGGTGACTGTTTGCTGGTAAGGCTTGGAACGCGTCCCGCCTGACACGAGACCAACGTCGCGCCACGCCTCGGTTTCATCGAGACCGTTGAGCGCATGGCAGGCCGAAACACACGCTTTGCAACCCGTGCACGCATCGAGATCGACCTCGAAGGCGTATTGTTCGCCCGGCTTGGGCAGGGAGAGCGGAATTAACTGCGAGGTGAGAGTGGAGGGTCTCCCGGTGGCATGAGTCGCGGCAAAACGGGCGACGGGAGTCTGTAATCGGGATTGCTCGGCGAGCAGTTCGTCGATGAGGGCCAGGGTCGAATTTTTGCGCGGAGAAACCAAATGAGTGGTGAGTAGTGGGTAGCGAGTAGTGAGTAGGTTTGGTAGGGAGTGGTTTGTCTGCTGGTCATTTCCACTCGCTACCCGCTACTCGATGCTCGCTACTTCTTTTCAATAGACGTCGCGTTGGTACCGTTTGGCGGTGCGCAACGCCTGGATGTAGGCGGCGGCTTCGGTGGCGGTCTTCCTGCCGGCCAGCTCGACGACTTTGTGCAGCGCGGCGTCGACGTCCTTCGCCATGCGGGAAGCGTCACCGCAGACGTAGAAATGGGCGCCCGCTTCGAGCCACGCAAAAAGTTCGGCGGCGTTTTCGAGCATGCGTTGTTGAACGTAGATTTTTTCCTCCTGGTCGCGGGAGAAGGCGACATCGAGACGGGTGAGAAGGCCCTCCGCTTTGAGCGCGTCCAGTTCCTCGCGATAGAGAAAGTCGGTGGCAGCGCGTTGGTCGCCGAAGAAGAGCCAGTTTTTTCCCTTGGCTCCCGAGGCCTTGCGGTCGTGGAGAAAACTGCGGAACGGCGCGATGCCTGTGCCGGGTCCGACCATGATCATCGGCGTTTCTCCCACCGACGGGGGACGAAAGGCGGCGTTCGAATGAACGAACACCCCGATGCGCGCCTCCTTGGGCGCGGCCCGGTCGGCGAGGAAAGTGGAACAGACTCCCTTGCGCGCGCGACCGTCTTTTTCGTAGCGGACCGCGCCGACGGTGAGGTGCACCTGCCCTGCGTGGGCTTTGGGCGAAGAAGAGATGGAATACAGCCGGGGTTACACGCAAAGCCAATTAAATCACACCACTCTTCTGAG
>JBEHXD010000143.1:0-10533 GCA_048498875.1 Verrucomicrobiota bacterium | reverse complement strand
CACCGCCATCATGCGCAAACTCGTCGAACTCCTCAACCGCCTCCTCGCTGATCCCAACTTTGTCCTTGCCTCCTGACACCGTTGCTCCGGGCGCGTTTTCTGCTAGTGGGAATTTTTCAACGCGCCCGGAGGTCGCGTTCCACCTTATTTTTTCAGGCGCAGGACGTGTTCCAACAGCCGGGCCGGCAGCGCCCATTTCGCAAACAGGAAAAGTTTCGCGTGGAACGGCGCACTGTAGCGCGGAGCGGGATTATCCGACGCGAGCACCTTTTCCACCAGTTGCGCGATGTCGTCAGGCGTACCGGCATGTTTCCGAAATTTCTGCACTTCTCCACGCGTCGCATCCCAAAACGGTTGGTACGGTCCGACATTTTCGGTGAACTGATCCGACGCCTTGTCGGCCGCGGAAATGAACTCGGTGATAATGAAGCCGGGACGGATCAACGAAACCCGCACGCCGAAGGGCTGCATCTCACCGCGCAATCCGTCGGTGAAGGCCTCCAGCGCGTGCTTGGTGGAATCGTAGATCGACGAAAACGGCCGCGAAATCCGGCCGGCCACCGAACCAATGTTGACCACGCAACCGCTGCCACGTTCGCGCATGGCAGGAATCACCAGTTGGGTGAGCGCCAGAAGCGAAAAAATATTGGTCTCGAAATTCCGCCGGATCGCATCGATTGGCACCAGCTCGATCGGTCCACGCGTGCCAAATCCGGCATTGTTCACCAGCCCGTCGATGCGACCGAATTTTTTCAAGGCCTCCGCCACCAAGGTCCGTCGATCCGCATCGCTCGTGACATCGCCCGCGACCGCCAGCACGGATGCGCCCGAGGAATCGAGTTCGCGCGCCAACGCGACCAGACGGTCGGGCCGGCGGGCCGTAATCACCACCTTCGCCCCCGCCCGAATCAAGCGGCGCGCCGTGGCTTCACCGATGCCGGAGGAAGCACCGGTGACGATTACAACCTGTCCGGAAAGCGCAGGCATGGGGCAGCGGGTTGAATTTTATTCCGAATCGTAAATCTGCACCCGCGTCCAGAGGTGTTTGCACTTCTCCACAAACGCGAGGTGGATCGGATCAACCTGGTACGCCGCCTCGGCGGCCACGTCGCGACACTCTACGATCAGGGCGACGTCATAGCTGTGATCGATCACCGGCCGCCTGGTAGTGCCGGCCGGTACGCCGATCGACACTTTTTCGACCGCCTTGATGCCCTTGAGCGTTTCCACGCCGCGACGGAATTCCGCGCGCTGGGCAGCGGTGAGTTCAGGTTTCAGCCAAAAATACACACAGTGATACAACATGGTGCAGCGACAAAACAGGGCGCGCGAACGGACGCAACGCCGATTGCGGCCGGGCTGAAATCCGTATTGCTGCGACGGACCGATCGCCGTCAACTGGACTTCCCCATGAATGTGCGCTCGTCCTTCCCCCTTGTTGCCATCCTCGCTTTGCTGGGCGCCACCTGCTCTGTCGCCGGAATCGAGCTCGCTCCCCCCTTCACCGATCACGCCGTGCTGCAACGCGAGGCAACCGTACCGGTGTGGGGTCACGCAGATCCAGGAGAGAAAATCACGGTCAGTTTTCACGGACAAATTGTGCATTCCACCGCTGATGCCAAGGGACACTGGACCGTTCGCTTAAAGCCGATGCCGGCCGACGCGAACGGGGCCGATCTTTCAATCAACGGAAAAACTTCGGTAATCCTGCACGACGTTGTGATTGGCGAAGTCTGGCTCGCCTCGGGTCAGTCCAACATGGAATGGCCGTTGAATCGGACCCGCGACAGCAGCGCCGAGATCGCCCGCGCCAATTCGCCGCTTATCCGTCATCTTCGCGTCGACCATATTCCTTCGGATACGCCCACCGACACGGTAAAAACCAGCGGATGGAAGGTCTCCTCGTCCGATACGGCAGGCGATTTCACCGCGGTGGGCTACTTCTTTGCCCGCGAATTGTCGGCAAAACTCCACGTGCCGGTCGGCATCATTCATAGTTCGTGGGGCGGCACACCGATCGAATCGTGGATCGGGGAATCGATTTTAAAAACCAGCAAGGCGTGGCCCCGCTTTGAAAAGGAATGGGAGGAGGCAGTGAAGGTCTTTCCGCAGAAGAAAGCCGATTATGCCGCGCTGGACGCCGCCTGGCGCAAAGCCGACGAAGAATCACGCTCGACCGGAAAACCCAATCCGCTGCCCTGGCCTCACCCGCCGGTGGGTCCAGGCACCGCTTACGCACCCGGTGGCCTGTTCAATGGCATGATTTTGCCGATGGCGCCCTACGCATTGCGCGGCGCTTTGTGGTATCAGGGGGAATCCAATGTCGGCCGGGCCGGCGAATATTCCGAACTGCTACCTGCCCTGATCAGCAACTGGCGGAAAACCTGGGGCCAGAAGGAATATGCGTTCCTCGTGGTGCAACTTCCCAACTACACCGACCACAATCCCACCGGCCGCAATTGGGCGGAATTGCGCGAGGCGCAAACTGCCGCGCTCCCACTCCCCGGAGCAAGTGTAGCCGTGACCATCGATGGCGACGAACCCGACAATCTCCACTCCACTAACAAGAAACCAGTCGGAGACCGTCTCGCATTCGCGGCGGAGGCTAACGTATACAAAATCCCGAACGTGGAAGGCAGCGGGCCGCAGTTCCTGTCCGCCAAACGCGAAGGCGGCGCGATTCGGGTGCAGTTTTCCCATGCGAAAGGACTTAACGCAAAAACGAACCCGGCCGGCGGTTTCGAAATCGCCGGTGAGGATCGGATTTTTCATCCCGCCAGCGCGATCATCGAAAATGAAACCGTGGTGGTATCCTCGCCCGAGGTGAAAGATCCCGCCGCCGTGCGTTACGCCTTCACGAACGCTCCTTCCGCTTCGCTTTACAATGCCGCGGGGCTGCCCGCGGGACCGTTTAGATCGGACACTTGGTGACCTCATTCATCCAACCCGCGCTTAAAACAAACCCTACATGTCATTCTGAACGAAGTGAAGAATCCATTAGCTCAAAACTTGTGCCACCTGCGAACAAGTGGATTCTTCGCGTTGCTCAGAATGACAGTAATTAGACGGTGCCTGAGTTTGATTATGCTTCGTAATTTCGCCGAATTTTAATGTCTCAGCCAGCTACCACCTTTCTCGTCGATAACGGCTCGCTCCAACCCGCAGCCACGCTGGCGTTGCGCCAGCTGGCGGCATCGCTCAGCCACCGTGTGCAACAGCCGGTGGAAGCGATCTCGCTGCTTCATTCGTCCGGCATTGACGCCCAATTGCTCGACGGGAAACCGGCGGAGATACTCTTTCCCGCACTGGAACGCAGACTGGAGCAAGGCGGCAGGGAATTCGTCATTGTGCCGCTTTTTTTCGGTCCGAGTCAGGCGTTGACCGTTTACGTGCCTGACAATGTAGGCCGCCTGCGGAAAAAATTTCTCGACCTCCGCGTGACGCTCGCGCCCCATCTGCATGCATCCGACGATCCGCGGCTCGCCCGGATTCTGGCGGACCACGTTCGCGCAGAGCTCGACGGCACGCCGGCCCGCGTCGCGCTGGTCGATCATGGCAGCCCGGTGGTCAAGGTCGTGAAAGTTCGCAACGAGCTGGCCCGCCAACTGGCCAAAGAACTTGGCTCAGCGGTGAGCGCCGTCGCGCCCAGCAGCATGGAACGACGACCGGAAAGCACTTACGATTTTGCCGATCCTTTGCTGGCAAAACTGCTCTCATCCGCGCCGTGGTTCGAAAGCCGTGTGATTGTAGCGATGCAATTTCTCCTACCCGGGCGCCACGCCGGCCCGAGCGGAGACGTGGCCGAAATCTGCCGGCAGGCGGAAGCCACCCACCCGCAACTGCGCACGCGAATGACCAGACTCATCAGTGAGCATCCGCTCTTGATCGAGATTCTCGCCGATCGCTGGCAAACCGTGGCCAAACAAACCTGAATCAGTTCGGTACGAACAGGAGAACTATGCCCCCGACGCCCGCGCGTGGAGCTGCGGCACCTGCATCGAAAATGACGAAAGCCGGACGACCTCGCCAATGACGACCAGCGCCGCCTGTCCGACCAACACGGACGAAAACTTTTCGGCGTCCTGCAAAGTTCCGATATAAACTTTCTGGGTGGGTAGCGTCGCTTCACTCACCAACGCCAACGGCATGTCCGCTCGCATCCCGTGACCGAGGAGATTGCGCGCAATCTCCGGCAGACGGCGCACACCCATGTAAAAGCACAGGGTCGCGCGGAGTTTGGCGAGCGCCCCCCAATCCAGCGCTGACGTGTTCGCCGCGCACTGGTGACCGGTCACAAAAACGACCGCAGACGAAAGTTCGCGATGAGTCAGCGGCAACTCCGCCACCGCGCTTGAGGCGGTGGCCGCCGTGACTCCCGGCACGATAGCAAAAGGCAGCCCTTCCGCCCGCAAGGCCTCGATTTCCTCGCCGGCACGCCCAAAAACCATGGGGTCGCCGCCTTTCAATCGCACGACCTTGCGGCCCGCTTTGGCCAGTTTCACCAAAAGGGTGTTGATTTCGTCCTGAGTCGCGCTGTGCAGCCCGGCCCGCTTGCCGACTGAATGCAGTTCGCAGCCCGCCGGGCAGTTTTCCAACAGGTCACGATTTGCCAGTTCGTCATACACCACCACCTCCGCTTCCTGTAAAAGCTTCAAACCACGGACCGTTATCAGATCGGCCGCGCCCGGGCCGGCTCCCACGAGCCAGACAAAACCTTTTGGAGATGAGCGATTTGATTCAATCATGACTACTTTAGTAGATATGACATCTTTTATACTTTACGGGTTGTCCAACCGGTGCAAGTTTTCTCTTAGCCATGGCTGAATCCCAACCTGCTCCAGTAAACAAGAACGAGGTCCTGAAACAAAGCATTCCGACGCTTGCGGGCCAGATTGCGGCGACGTTGGCCGACCCAACGCTTGATCGTTTTTCCGAAGACGACACGCAATTTACCAAATTCCACGGCATTTACCAGCAGGACGATCGCGACCTGCGCAAGACCGCCAAGAAATACATCATGATGATCCGCAGCCGTATTCCCGGCGGCGTCATGACGGCAAAGCAGTGGACCGTGTTCGACGATCTCGCCACCAATTACGGCAACAACACCCTGCGCGTCACCACACGTCAGTGCATCCAGTTTCACGGCGTGGTTAAATCCGGCCTGGGCGCGTTGATTAAGAAGATCAACGAATCGCTGCTTTCGACGCTCGCGGCCTGCGGCGACGTCAACCGCAATGTCACCGCGTCAGTGACTCCGGCCATTACCAAGGCGCGCGAACAGGTTTACGCCGACACCCTGCGCACCGCGTACGCCCTCGCGCCGATAACCAAGGCCTATCACGCCATCTGGATCGACAACGTCCAGCTCGACCTCGAGAGCGCGGAGAACAAAAATTTCAACGATCCGCTTTACGGCCAGACCTACCTGCCGCGCAAATTCAAGATCTCCTTCGTCGTTCCGCCGGTGAACGACATGGATATTTTCACGAACGATCTGGGCTTCATCGCCATCGTGGAAAACGACAAGCTCATCGGTTATAACGTTTCCGTCGGTGGCGGCATGGGGCGCAGCCACGGCAATGCCCAAACCTTCCCGCGTCTGGCTGACGTGATTGGTTTTATCACGCCGGATCAATTGATCGACGTGGCCAAGGCGGTCCTCACCACCTTCCGCGATTTTGGCGACCGGGTTAACCGCAAGCACGCCCGCTTCAAGTATGTGCTCGAGGACCGCGGCGTTGATTTCGTGCGCAACGAAATCAACCGGCGCGCAGGCATCACGATGGGACCGGTTCGCTCCTATAATTTCACGACCACGGGCGATCTTTACGGCTGGCACCGCGCAGTCGACGGCTCGCAGTTTCTCACGCTTTTTGTCGAAACGGGTCGTATCAAAGACGTCGCCGGTCACGCCCAGAAAACGGCACTGCGCCAGGTCGCGGAACAATTCCCGCACGTCGAATTCCGCCTGTCCGCGAATCAAAATGTCATTTTGGCAAACGTCCCCGATGCCGACCGGGCCGGAATCACCGCCCTACTCGCGAAGCACGGTGTAAAAGTCGAGAACCAAGCCAGCGTGCTGCACGCGGCGTCGATGGCCTGCCCTTCCATGCCGACTTGCGGCCTGGGTCTCGCCGAATCCGAACGCATGTTGCCGGGCCTCATTGATCGCATCGAGAAACTCGGCGGTGAACTCGGCCTCGGCGGCGAGGAAATCATCATTCGCTCCACCGGCTGCCCGAACGGTTGCGCCCGTCCGTACATGGCGGAAATTGCCTTTGTGGGCAAAGCTCCCGGCCGCTACCAGCTCTGGGTCGGCGGCAACGCCTCCGGCACGCGCCTCAATCGCGTCTACAAGGATACCGTGAAGGATCCGGAAATCGAAGCCGAGCTGCGGCCGCTGCTCCTTCGCTGGAAGAACGAGCGCACGTCCAACGAACGTTTCGGCGACTTCTGCTCCCGGGTTGTGTTTCCCGAACTGACTGCTGCCGCTGCGGCCGCAGCCAGCGCCGCTCCCGCGGCTGCTGCTTCCACCGCCAACTAATCTCCCATGACCGACGCCGAAATCGCCAAACTAAACGCGGAGCTCCGCGCCAAGTCTCCGCTGGAAATCGTTCGCTGGGCTGTTGCCCAGGCCAAGGGTCGCGCGATCGTGTCGACCAACTTCCGTCCCTACGAAGCCGCGATCCTTCACGTCGCCACGCAGGCGCAGGCGGACATTCCCGTGCTCTGGGTGGATCACGGTTACAACCGGCCGGCCACGTACAAGCATGCGGAGACCTTGAAGGCCAAACTCGGTTTGAACCTGAAACCGTTCCTGCCGCGCATGACGCCCGCGCATCGCGACGCGATTTATGGTCCGATTCCGACGACGGAAGACGAGGCCGGTTTGAAGAAATTCAGCGCCGTCATGAAACTGGAACCTTTCCAGCGCGGGATGCGCGAACTCGCCCCGACGGTGTGGATCACGGCCTTGCGGAAGGTGCAGAATCCGAATCGCGCCGGCCTCGACATCGTGTCGCACGATGCAAATTTTGGCGCGCTCAAGGTCAGCCCGTTTTTTTATTTCACCGACGCCGAGCTCGACGCCTATCTCGACGCCCACCAATTGCCGAACGAATGGGATTACTTCGATCCCGCGAAAGCCGATGAAAAGCGCGAGTGTGGACTGCACGCCGCGTGGGGCAAGGCCGCCGCCGTCGCGGCTTCCTGAGTCAACGTCTGTCGCTACTACGCTACGAAGAATCCTTCCGTGACTTCCTACCATCTCGATCATCTCCAGCATCTCGAAACTGAGGCCATTCACATCATGCGCGAAGTCGCGGGCGAATTCGAACGCCCGGCTTTGCTCTTCTCCGGCGGCAAGGATTCCATCTGCCTGCTGCGCCTCGCGGAAAAGGCGTTCCGGCCCTCGGACATTCCGATGCCGTTTCTCAACGTCGACACGGGACATCATTTTCCCGAACTGAACGAATTCCGCGACCGGCGCGCCAAGCAACTCGGCGGCAAATTAATCATCCGCACGGTCGAGGACGCGATCGCCAAGGGCATCGCGACGCCTTCGCCTGGTGAGATCAGCCGCAACCGCCTGCAAATCCCGACACTGCTGGCTGCAATCGAGGAATTCCGTTTTGACTGCTGCATCGGCGGCGCCCGCCGCGATGAGGAAAAAGCACGCGCCAAGGAACGCTTCTTCAGCTTCCGTGACAGCTTCGGCCAGTGGGATCCGAAAAACCAGCGCCCGGAAATCTGGAATCTGTACAATGGCCGGCTCAATCCCGGTGAAAACATGCGCGTTTTCCCGTTGAGCAACTGGACCGAAATGGACGTCTGGGAATACATCCGTCAGGAAAAACTCGAAGTCCCGAGCATTTATTTCAGTCACAAACGCCAGTGCGTGCGCCGCGGCGGCCAATGGCTGCCGGTGAATTCCCTTCAACCACCCAAGCCGCGGGAAGAGGTGAAGGATCTCATCGTGCGGGTGCGCACGATCGGTGACATCATCAGCACGGGTTGTGTGGAATCGCCCGCAACCACCGTCGATGACATCATCGCCGAAATCTCCGCCGCCCGCGTGACCGAACGCGGCTCGCGTGCCGACGACAAATCCTCCGAAGCCGCCATGGAAGACCGCAAGAAAGCCGGCTATTTCTAAACCTTTTCGCACTGCCAAACCCTTTGAACTCCTCCGTGGTCGCTTCACCTACACCTTCCCTTGCCGAATCCTCTGTTTCCGCGGGAGCCGCTCCCGCACCGCATCCCGTCGACATCCTGCGCTTCAACACCTGTGGCAGCGTCGACGATGGCAAGTCCACGCTCATCGGCCGCCTGCTCTACGATTCAAAATCGTTGATGGAAGACCAGATTGAGGCGCTGGAACGTTCCGCGGACATCACCGGCGGCGGCCAGATCAATCTCGCGAATCTCACCGACGGCCTCCGCGCCGAACGCGAGCAGGGCATCACCATCGACGTCGCCTACCGTTATTTCGCGACGCCGAAGCGCAAGTTCATCATCGCCGACACTCCCGGCCATGTGCAGTACACGCGCAACATGGTGACCGGCGCCAGCAGCGCCAACGTTTCCATCGTGCTCGTCGACGCCCGTCTCGGTGTGATCGAGCAAAGCCGCCGTCACACCGCGATCGCCTCCCTGCTGCGCATCCCGCATCTGATCGTGGCCGTCAACAAAATGGATCTCGTCGACTGGAGCGAGGCCCGCTTCAACGAGATCCGCGCCCAATTCGAGGAATTTCTCCCGCGTCTCGACATGAAGGACGTGAAGTTCATTCCGATCAGCGCGCTGAACGGGGACAACGTCGTCACCGCTTCTGCGCACACCCCGTGGTATCCCGGCCCGCCCCTGCTCGGTTACCTCGAAACCATCCACATCGGCAGCGACTGGAATCTGAACGGCTTCCGTTTGCCTGTGCAGTGGGTCAATCGACCGAACGATCCGGAGGATGACAATCTTCACGACTTCCGCGGCTTTTCCGGTCAGATCGCCGGTGGCATTGTGCGCGTTGGCCAAAAAGTATTGGCCCTTCCCGCCGGAATCGTGACGACGGTGAAGGAAATTCACACCTTCGACGGCCCGCAGAAGGAAGCTTACAGCCCGCAATCGGTCACCCTCGTTTTGGAACACGATATCGACGTCAGCCGTGGCAGCATGATCGTCGATCTCGAGCAGCCGATCGGCACCGGCACCGACCTGCACGCCAAGGTTTGCTGGATGCACGCCCGTCCGCTGCAGCGTGGGAAAAAATATTTCCTGAAACACACCAGCAACACGGTCCAGGCAGTCGTGACCGAAATTGTCCACCGGCTCAACATCGAGACGCTCGACCCAGAAACTGCTCCTGCTTCCCTCGCGATGAATGACCTTGGTGAAATCCGCCTGCAGGTGGCCCGCCCGGTTTTCCACGACGCTTACGCGACCAACCGGCTCACAGGTTCGTTCATCCTGATCGAGCAGGGCACAAACGCCACGGTGGCTGCGGGAATGTTCCTCAATCCCACCGAGTACGTGAAACCCGAGAGCGGCGACTACGCCATCTGATCCGGATTTCGCGCCAGGAAAATTTCGACGCACCGTGAAAATTTCCCTCAAAGTCGACTACGCCTGCCGCGTGATGGCGGAGCTGGCGCGACTTCACGGTTCGGGAACGCTCGCGCAAATCGAACATCTGGCCAAAACGGAAGCCGTGCCGGCAAATTTCCTCGCGCAAATCCTGGGACAACTTCGGACTCACGGACTCATTTGCAGCCGGCGCGGCAACCAGGGCGGTTACACGATGGCGCGGCCGCCCGGCGAGATTTCACTCTATGACATCCTGATGGCCGTGGAAGGCGGTTGTCTCCATCTCAGCGGAAATTTCCAAGGTCGCAGCGGACGCCGCTTGAAACAAATCTGGGACGAGATCAGCGAGGATCTGGTGGAGAAAACGAAGAGCTACACACTTGACCAGCTTTCGACGAAGAATCCGACCGAGATGTATTATATCTGAATCAGCCGGTTGGATACGCACCAAAATCCTGAACGACGGTTTAAGGATAAACCGCCCTGACGGTAAAATCTTTTCCGACGCTGCATTTCCCTTTTGGAAACCGCGCCCGCGATCGCACAAAAAAAGCCGCGGTCCATTGCTGGGCCACGGCGAAATTGTTCGATCTTCTACTTAATCGAATTCCTTAGAACCGGAAGTGCGCGCCAACCGTGTAGGTGGTATCGTGGTCGTCATCATAATTGATGCCGCCGTGCACGCCCCACTGGCTGGTTACCCAGTAGTTGGCTTTCACGCCGAAGTTCCACGTGTCCTTATCGCCCACGTCGAGGCTGGGAGCGTCTTCGTACTTCACGTAGGGAGTAATGGTGACCTTGGGCGCCACTTGGAATTCAGCGCCAACGGCCGCATTCCACGTGATCGAATTATCGCGGAGGCCGGCGTATTTATACCAAAGCCAGCCTGCGCCAGCTTCAACGTAAGGTTTGCCCCAAGCGTAACCGGTGCTGAACGCACGCAGGCCAACG
>JBEHXD010000142.1:0-10548 GCA_048498875.1 Verrucomicrobiota bacterium | reverse complement strand
GCTCCTTGCCATCCGCAGGGCTCGGACTCGGGGCACGCCGTCGTCATCGAAGGCGACGCCGGCGGACGACAACTCGCGCTCTCGCCCACCGAGGACGGATTCTGGACGACCACCGATCCGCTCGGAAAAGCGGGTGATCTCTATCAATTTCTGCTCCCGGGTGGGCGCCTGCGCCCGGACCCGGCATCGCGTTATCAACCCGACGGGGTACACGGTCCCTCCTGTTGCGTCGATCCATCGAAATTCCAGTGGCGGTGCGGCCGGTGGCAACGGCCCGCTTGGAGAGGACAGTCGGTCTATGAGATCCACCTCGGTACCTTTACCGCAGCGGGGACTTATTTCGCCGCCATCGAGAAACTTAATCACGTGCGCGATCTCGGCGTGGATGCGATCGAACTCATGCCTCTTGCGGATTTCGCCGGCGAACGCAATTGGGGCTACGACGGCGTCGCCCTGTATGCCCCCGCGCGCTGCTACGGCCACCCCGACGAGCTTCGCGCCCTGGTCGATGCGTCCCACGACCGCGGCCTGGCGGTGATCCTCGACGTGGTCTACAATCACCTCGGGCCGGCGGGAAATTATCTCGCGGAATTCTCTCCGGCTTATTTTCACCGCGATGCCTCCACTCCGTGGGGGCAGGGATTCGATCTCGATGGTCCGTCGAGTCGCATCGTCCGTGATTTCGTCATAGGCAATGCCTTGTATTGGCTCGATGAATTTCGCATCGACGGGCTGAGATTGGACGCGACCCACGCCATCCTCGACCACTCGGACCAGCATCTCATCGAAGAGCTCACGGTCGCGGTCCATGCGCGCGGGGGATTCGTGATCGCCGAGGACGAAAGAAACGAAAGCCGGCTGATTCGTGCTTCGGCGAAAGGCGGCGCGGAACTCGACGCCCTGTGGGCCGATGATTTCCATCATCAGGTGCGGGTCGCCCTCACCGGCACGCGCGATTCCTATTTTCAGGCCTACAATGGAACTGCGGCGGATTTGGTGGACACGATCACCCATGGCTGGAGTTTTCGCGGACAACCCTACATTCCCTGGAAAGGGAAGGTACGCGGAAGTACCACGGAAGATCTCGAGCCCGCCAGCTTCGTCTATTGCATCGAGAACCACGATCAGGTCGGCAATCGCGCGCAAGGCGAGCGGCTCGAACACCTCGTCACGCCCGCCCAGTTTCGCGCCGCGACCATGCTGCTCTGCCTCGCACCCTCGGCCCCGTTGTTTTTCATGGGACAGGAATGGGCGGCCACTTCGCCGTTTCTCTTCTTTACCGACCACGGTGGTGAGTTGGGGGCTCAGATTTCCGTGGGCCGGAAAAAAGAATTCGAACATCCGGGTTCAGCGTGGGCCGGTGGGGAAATCCCCAATCCGGAGGATCCGAAAACATTTACCCAATCGAAGTTGTTTTGGGAAGAGCTCAACGAACATCCCCATCAGTTCACGCTCGCTTTCCACCGCTCCTGTCTGGCGGAACGTCGCCGGCTCACCGGGTCCGGCCCGATCACACGCGCCGACTTCCAGGCCTCGTCCTTCGGCGAATTTGTTGTCATCCGCTATCAGCGAAGTGACCGGCATTTTCTCCTCGTGGCCGCCTTGAGGAAAACCTCTTTCCCCTCCTCCCCGCCACCGGAAATCTTTCACGCACCCGCGGGATTGCGCTGGCGGCGTGTTCTCGTGAGCGAGGACGCCACTTTCGGCGGACTCACTCGCAAGACAAAAACCGACGCGCCCTGGAAGTTCAACGGCCCCGGGGCCGTGTGGCTGGAAGCCGTCAAAGCAGACCTTACCGATGCCTCTGACTGAAAGCGCTCACGTGCCCCGCTGTACTTACCGCGTGCAATTGCACGGGAAGTTCACGTTCGCCGATCTTGGAAATCTGACGCCTTATTTCCGCTCGCTGGGGATTTCCGATTTCTACCTTTCACCCATTTTCACCGCCACTCCGGGGAGCACCCATGGCTACGACGTCACCGACTACGGGACGGTCAACCCGGAACTGGGCGGCGGCGACGGATTTGATCTGCTGGCCTCCCGGTTGCGGGCGGAGGGATTTGATCTCCTGCTCGACTTCGTTCCCAACCACATGGGCATCGCTGGCGTGCTCAACCAGTGGTGGCGCGACGTGCTCGAAAACGGACGCTTTTCCGCCTACGAGCCATTTTTTGATATCCAGTGGAAGGACGAAGGCGGCCGCGGTCACGACTGGGTGCTGGTCCCCCTGCTGGAGGATCACTACGGCAAGGTGCTCGAAGAAGGAAAAATCACGCTGACGTTCAACGGCGAGTTTGTCCTGAAGTACTATGAAATTCTCCTGCCGGTAAGCCCACACTCGTACGCCACGATTCTGAAATCGCTTGCGGGTGCCGCAACATCGGTGGACGCCACCCCGGCGATTGCATCGCTCGCCGCCGAATTTACCGCGCTGCCCTGTGCAACCGCTCCGCTCGATGGCGAAGCTACGAAAAAACGTACCGAGCTCGTCAGTCGGCTGAAAAAGGAAATCGCAGAACTCATCGGCAAACAGCCTCCCCTCCAGACTCACCTCGAGGAATGGTTAAAGAAATTCAACGGCACTCCGGGAGATCGCGCCAGTTTCGATCAGCTTCATGGTTTGATCGAACAACAGCATTACCGGCTGGCCCGATGGAAAACCGGCACCCACGAGATCAACTACCGCCGGTTTTTCGCGATCGATTCGCTCGTTGGCCTGCACATGGAAAAGCCCGAGGTTTTTCGCGCGACCCACGAACTGCTCGGTCGCTTCGTGCGCGAGGGCAAGGTTGCGGGATTGCGGATCGATCACATCGACGGCCTGCGCCAGCCCGAAGATTATCTCCGCCGGCTGCAATCGCTTGATCGCCCCGACATGGCGAAGCCACTTTACGTGCTCGTCGAAAAAATTCTGACGACGGGCGAAATCCTGCCGGAATCCTGGCCCATCCATGGTGCAACCGGATACGAGTTTATTCCCCAGCTCGCCGCCTTGCTGGTCGATCCGGCCGCCGAGGCGACCCTCACCGAGCTTTTCTCCCGGGTCACCGGCAACACCGACTCCTACGAGGATGAAGTTTATCAAAAGAAGCGCCTGATCATTGCGGAAATGTTCGTCAACGCCGTGAGCAATCTGGGCGCCGAACTCGTGGAGATCATCGCGGTAGACCGGAACTGGCGCGATCTCACGCGTCACGAACTGACCACCGCGGTCAGCGAACTGATGGCCAACCTGAGCGTGTACCGCACCTACCGGCGCCGGCAGGAAGCCGTTTCCCTGCAGGACCGCCACGTGCTCGAAAACGCGTGCGCACGCGCCGTGACGCGCAACCCGCGCGCCGAGCCGCAGCCATTTCAATTCGTGCGCGACCTGTTGATCGGCGATTATCCTTCTCCGGACGCGCCGGCGGAGTTTCGCAACAACCTTCTGAACTGGGTGCTCACCTTTCAGCAGTACACCGGAGCGGTCATGGCGAAAGCCGCGGAGGACACGACATTTTATACCTACAACCGGCTCATTGCCCTCAACGAGGTGGGGGGTTCGCCGGAATTCGGCGACGCCTCGATCGCTGCGTTTCACAAGGCCAACCTCGACCGGCTGGTCCGGAATCCGCACGCGATGCTCACGACTTCCACGCATGATACAAAATTCAGCGAGGATGTGCGGGCACGGCTCTATGCATTGACGGAATTGCCCCATGAATGGGCCCGCTGGTCTGAGAAATGGGCACGGCTGGCAACGCGTCACGCCACGACGCTGGAAGGCGGGAAAATGGCTCCGGACGCAGTGGACCAATATCGTTTCTTTCAAGTTCTCCTGGGCGCGTGGCCACTCGACGAGAGCGAGGTCAACGACTCGCTCCGTTCCCGCCTGCGCGAGCACTTCCGCAAGGCGGTCAACGAGGCCAAACGCCACACCTCCATCGTGCAGGCCAACGAACCCTACCTCGCGGCCTGCGAGAAATTCGTGGACCGGCTGGTTTCCCGGGAATCGGGACGCGAGTTTATCGAAGCCTTCCTGCCCGCCGCCCAGTTTATCGCGCGACTCGGCATGGTGAACTCACTGAGCCAGCTCGTGCTGAAATGCACCGTACCCGGCGTCCCGGATTTTTATCAGGGCAACGAAATTTGGGACTTCAGCCTCGTCGACCCGGACAACCGTCGCGAAGTGGACTATTCCCAGCGAAAGAAACTGCTCGAGGGCTCGACGGAACGCCCCTTTTCCCACTTGCTCGTTGATTGGCGGAGCGGAGCGATCAAGCTTCGCGTGACCCAGATCCTGCTCCACTACCGCAGCCGCAACCCGGAATTATTTTCCCAGGGAAATTACACCGCCGTCACCACGACGGGAATTTTCCGCGATCATGTGGTGGCATTTACGCGCAGTTTCGCCGGAAAGACGCTGTTGGTCGTCACTCCGCGACACACCGCGAAACTCGGCTCGCCGCCAACGGGTCCCGTTTGGGACGACACCCGGCTGGTGCTGCCTGATGCGACCAATGGCTGGCGCGATTTGTTTTCAGAACAAATTGTCCCGCCCATGGAGCCTCTCTGGTTGCGCACCCTCTTTTCCGAGCTGCCGTTTGCGGTCCTGGAAAAAATCTGAACCCAACCCCTCCCACTCATGAAAATCGAAGACTATGGCATCATCGGCGATATGCATACGGTGGGATTGGTGGGCATCAACGGCTCCCTCGACTGGCTGTGCGTGCCGCGGTTTGGTTCCGACGCGTGTTTTGCCGCCTTGCTTGGCGAAGAAGGCAACGGCTGTTGGAAAATCTGTCCGGCCGGTGAAATCACCTCCACCCGCCGGGAATACCGCGACAGCACGCTGGTCTTGGAAACGGAATTTACCACGGCCACCGGAACTGTGCGGTTGATCGATTTCATGCCGGTGATCGGTCCCACCCGCGACGTGATTCGCATTGTGGAAGGGGTGAAGGGCGAAGTGGAGATGCAGATGCGGCTGACCATTCGTTTCGACTATGGACGCACGGTGCCGTGGGTCCGTCAACTACCCGACGGGAGCCTGCTGGCCGTCGCCGGGCCCAACGCGCTCGCCTTGCGCAGCGACGTGCCAGTGCGGGGCGAAAATCTTTCGACGGTGGCCCAGTTCAAGGTTAAGCCCGGCGATCGCCGTTCATTTGTCCTCACGTGGTATCCGTCCCACGAGGAGCCACCGCCCGTGTTGAAAGTTGACGACGCACTCAACGCCACGGTGACCTACTGGGAGAAATGGGCTTCACGTTGCACTTTTCGCGGGCGCTGGAAAACCCCGGTGATGCGGTCGCTGCTCATCCTGAAGGCGCTCACTTACGCGCCCACCGGTGGCATCGTCGCCGCGGCGACCACTTCGCTGCCGGAATTCATCGGCGGGGTTCGCAACTGGGACTACCGCTTTTGCTGGCTGCGCGACGCGACGTTCACGCTCTATTCCTTCATGACCGCCGGCTATACCGAGGAGGCGCAGGCCTGGAGCAACTGGCTGCTGCGAGCCGCCGCCGGCGATCCTTCCCAACTCCAGATCATGTATGGCGTCGCCGGAGAGCGGAGCCTGCCGGAATTCGAACTGGGCCATTTGCGGGGTTACGAGGATTCGCGTCCCGTGCGCATCGGCAACGCCGCCTCATCGCAATTCCAACTCGATGTCTACGGCGAGGTGATGGACGCGATGCACCTGGCGCGGGCCACGGGCATAAAAACCGACGAGGATTCATGGCATTTGCAACGGCACATCGTTTCATTTGTGATCGATCACTGGCGCGATCCCGACGAGGGAATTTGGGAAATCCGCGGACCCCGCCGCCATTTCACCCACTCCAAAGTCATGGCCTGGGTTGCCCTCGATCGCGCGGTGAAGGCAGTCCAGCAATTCGGCCTCAAAGGCGATGAAGCCAGATGGTCCGCCGTGCGCGCGGAAATCCATGACGATATCTGTCGTCAGGGTTTCAGTTCGAAAACCAACACCTTCACGCAGTCGTACGGAAGCGAGGATCTCGACGCGAGTTTGTTGATGATGCCACTTGTCGGTTTCCTCCCCGCCACCGATCCACGCATCATCGCGACCGTCGAGAAAATCGAACGTGAGCTGACCGACGAGGGCCTGGTGTTGCGTTACCGCACCAAGGAATCGGGCCACGTCGACGGCCTGCCGGCTGGCGAGGGAACTTTTCTTCCCTGCTCCTTCTGGCTCGCCGACTGCCTGCACCTGATGGGACGCACGAGCGAAGCGAAAGCCTACTTCGAGCGGCTGCTCACCTTGCGCAACGATCTCGGGTTGCTCGCGGAGGAATACGATCCGGTCGCCAAACGGCAGCTGGGCAATGTCCCGCAGGCGTTTTCCCTGGTCGGTCTGATCAACACCGCTTACAATCTCACCCCGCGCACCGTGGGTCCCGCCGAGGAGCGCAGCGCCATCGGTCAGCCGTAGATCCACGCGCCCACCTCGTGGACGCGATCAAATTCCTTCGACCACTCCGGAATCGGCGCCAGGTCCCATTTCCACTGACGATCGGGTTTCGGGAGACCAAACCGTTCGTATAACGTTTCGCGTTTTTGGAGCCGGCCATCCGGACCAATATCCAACCGGGCCGCATCGGCGATGAGCAGCCGAATTCCCTGGCGCTGACCCAGCCAGTCAAGGTGCCGGCGGGCCGCGGTCCGGGCGCAGCGTTCGGGGAGAGCGCTGTCTTTCAACGTAGCCGGCAGGGAATGGCCGGGCACCAATCCCAACTGTGAAATGCAGTTTGCCGACACAATCAGGTCGGCCTCGCCTCCAGGCGGCGGCCCCGGGTCGGCATGCGTGAAAAAGGCGGGCGCATCCGCGGCCGTCAGGCGGTCCTGCACTTTCGCAAGGGCTGTCAGCGCGCCGCTCGCATCCCAGTTGACACACTCCACCCGGGCGGGAAATCGCCGCGCAAATTCCCGGGCAACCGTTCCGACAGCAATGTCCGCCAGAGTGACCCGCGTGAATTTCCCCGCCAACTCCGCCACCGGCACGTCAAGACAGTCTCCCGCACCGATCACAAGCACGCGATCGCGTTTGGGGCATCGTTCGGCAATCTCCATGATCAGGCGCTGGCTCGTTTCCAAGTGGGACGCCCAGGCCGCCCGTACCCGTTCGTGGCGTTTCGCGATCGCGAGATGTTCGCGCGCCAGCCCGAGTTGCCGGGCGTATGACGGGCAATCGACTCTCCACGAACGGAACAATTCGCGCATGGTTTCCTCAAAACAGGATTGTGGCGGCGGGCACAATGCCGACTTTTCCAAAACGGGGTTAATTACTCAGCTTCGTTTTTGTCCTGTCGGTTGCGGCGGGGCTTGTGTTAGCGTCAGCTCCCATAATTCCCCTGTTTATGATGAAACGCCTGTTCGTCTGTGTGGTTCTCGGTCTCTCTGGTCTCGCGGCGCATTCCGCACCCGTCACCGTTGAAGGCTTCAAGTACGTCAAGACCGTCGGCAGCATCGACGAATACACTCTCGAGTCCAATGGACTCCAGGTGTTGTTGTTGCCCGAGCACTCCGCGCCGGTGGCAACTTTCATGGTGACCTATCGCGTCGGCTCCCGCAACGAAGTCACCGGCACCACAGGCGCAACCCACCTGCTCGAACATCTGATGTTCAAAGGTTCCGTAAACTACAACCGCACGCAGGGCAATTCCGTCGACCAGCTTCTTTCCAAAACCGGCGCCCAGTACAACGCCACCACCTCCCTCGATCGCACCAATTATTACGAGACGCTCGGCAACGAGCACCTCGGCATGGTGATCGGCATGGAAGCGGACCGCATGCGGAACCTGCTGCTGCGCGAGGATGACCGCCGGCCGGAAATGACAGTGGTGCGAAACGAATTCGAGCGGGGCGAAAATTCCCCGATCCAGTCGCTGATCAAGGAAATCTTTCACGCCGCCTACGTCGCGCATCCTTATCACCACAGCACCATCGGCTGGCGCAGCGACATTGAAAAAGTCTCCATCGAAAAACTGCGCGAGTTCTACGACACCTTCTACTGGCCCGACAATGCGACGGTGACGATCGTCGGTGATTTCAACAGTGCCGACGCGCTGGCCCTGGTCAAAAAATCCTATGGCGCGATCCCGCATTCGCCCAAACCGATGCCGCAGGTTTACACAGAAGAACCCGAGCAAACCGGCCCGCGCCGCGTCACCGTCAAGCGCGCCGGCCAGCTCGGCGTCGTCGCCATCGCCAACAAAACCCCCGCGGCCACGCATCCCGACTACGCGGCGATCTCGATCATGGGCGCGATTCTCGGCGACGGCAAAAACAGCCGCCTGTACCGCGCGTTGACCGACAAGAACCTGTCGACCGGTGTCTTCACCGGGCCCTTCACGACGCGCGATCCGTCGCTGTATTTCACTTTCATTCCCCTCGCACCGGGAGCCACTCACGAACAGGTGGAAAAAATCGCGCTCGAGGAAATCGAACGCTTTAAAAAGGACGGCGCCACGGAAACCGAAGTCCAGGCCGCCATCGCCAAAGCGCTGGCCGACTCGGCCTTTCAACGCGACGGCTCCTTCGCGATCGCCGGCAATATCAATCAGTGGATCGCCGTGGGAGACTGGACGCTCTACTACACCCTCGACGATGCCGTCAAAAAGGTCACCGCCGCCGATGTGAAACGCGTGGCCAATCTCTACCTCAACATGGACCAGAGCACCACCGGCTGGTTCATCCCGCTCCTGCCTGGCGCACCCAAGGCCGCTCCGCAACCCGCCAAATAAAAAAAGTTTCTTCACTCCCATGAAATCATTTTTCCTTTTTGCCGCTGCGCTCTGCTCGCTGGTTGCTTCCATCGCCCAGGCCCAGATCGCACCCAATGTCATACGCAGCAAAATTGCGGGCATTGACGTGTTGATTTATCACACTGGCGTGCAGGAGGTGGTGACGATCCACGGTTCCCTGCCCGCCGGCGACGCCCTCGCGGGCGGGGGCAACATCGCCATTCCCACTCTCACCGGCATGCTTCTCGACAAAGGCACCACGAAGCACGATCAGTTTGCGTTGGCCGAGGAGCTCGAACGCGTTGGCGCCACCATCGATTTCCGGGTTGGCAACGAGATGCTGGAGATCAGCGCCAAGTGCCTGAAGAAAGACGTTCCGCTCGTCATCGAGCTCATCGCCGAGCAACTGCGCACCCCGGCTTTCGCTGCGGAGGAATTGGAAAAGGTGAAAAAGCAGTTTGCTGGCGGCCTGCAGCGGCAGTTGGAAAGCACCGACTTCCGCGCCAGTGATGCATTTTCCCGGGCCGCTTATCCCGCCGGACATCCCAACCATCAGCCTGCCACCGAGGAATTGCTGGCCGCCATCGAAGGGGCAAAATTAGCCGACATTCAGGCTTTCCATAAAAAATATTATGGCCCCGCCCATTGCACCCTCGTAGTCGTCGGCGACGTGGACGCCCCGCAGATCCAGGGCGAACTCGGGAAGTCATTCGCCGGATGGACTGGCGGAGAACCGGTGGTCCAGTCCGTAACGGCAACCGCCACCGATACACCCCGGACGCAGGATGTATTCATGCCCGACAAGACCAGCGTAAGCGTGGTGATTGGCCAAACCACCGGCCTCAAATATAGCGATCCCGACTATCAGGCACTGCGCGTCGCCACGGCAGTACTGGGCGGCAGTGGATTTTCGGGGCGGCTGATGCAGACCGTACGCGATAAGGAAGGCCTGACCTATGGAATTTATTCCAACACGAGCAACGATACCTTCACCGACGGGGATTGGAAAATCACCGCCACGTTTGCTCCGGCCCTCCTCGAAAAAGGCATCGCCTCCACCAAGTCGCAACTGGCGAACTGGTACGAAAAAGGCATCACTCCCGCCGAGCTCGATTACCGGAAAAACAATCTGGTCGGCAGTTTCAAGGTGAGCCTCGCCACCACCGACGGCATGGCCGCTTCCCTGCTCAACACGCTCCACCGCGGCTATGATGTGACCTGGCTCGACCAATATCCCAAGGTCATCGAGTCGCTCACCCTCGATCAGGTAAACGGAGCCGTGAAAAAGCATCTCAAGCCAGACGACATGTTTCTGATCAAGGCCGGCACTATTCAGGGAACGCTCACTCCGGCGAAGTGAGTCATTTGACCGCAAGCTGCGACCATGGCGAAAATACTTTATACGGTGCGGGCGATCCTGCCCTCGGAACAATGGAAAAGCCGTTTCCTGGCCTGGCTGGTGCCGGATCACGCCCTCGCGGTAAAAGCGGGCGGAGCCGAGGCCGTGCGCGTGGTGCTGCCAGATCGCGCCAGCGACACCGCGCCAGCCATTGTGGAAACGCATTACATTTTTCCGTCACGCAAAGCGTTTGACACGTACGTCCAGATTCACGCCCCCGCTTTGCGCGCGGACAACGTGAAAAATTTCCCCCCCGAAGCCGGAATTAAAATGGAGCGTCAGATCGCGGAAATCGCAGCTGAACTCTGAACCGGTAGGGCGGATTATCCTTAATCCGCCGTCACCGCGTCAGCATGGCAACCCCCTGCGCGGCGGAATCGGGATAGTCTGCTCTACCCGCCCTACAGC
>JBEHXD010000141.1:0-10587 GCA_048498875.1 Verrucomicrobiota bacterium | reverse complement strand
TCTGCGCCTGGGTGCATGCCGAGTGGGTGCGTATTCATCCCTTCGCCAATGGCAACGGCCGGACGGCGCGCATCTGGACCAACTTTATCGCGATGCGCGGCGATTGGAAGCCCACCGCCAACTCCTTCAAATCCATGCTGAAGGAGTTGCTTTCAAAATACCGCGGCTAGTTCAGCTGGCTGCGAATTCAGGCGGAAATCTGCCGCTAGATTTTTTGCGCGAGGGCTTCCAGCTGGCTGGTCGCAATGCCCCAGCCTTGTTCGAAGCCCATTTTCTCGTGGGCTTCGCAATCAGCGATGCTCCAGTGGCGGACGCGGGCGGTATATTTGGTTTTGCCATTACCGGCGTCTTCAAAGGTGAGGATGGCGGTCATGAAAGGCTTCTCGGATGGCACCCAGGCGGACGTATAAGCGTCAGTAAACACGAGTCGCTCATTGGGGACGACTTCGAGATAGATTCCGGAGTTCGGAAACTCTTTCCCGTCGGGGGACTGCATGGTGATGCAGCTCGCGCCGCCCGTGCGGACATCTGTGACCGCCTTGGTGGTTTTAAAAGGCGGGGGCGTAAACCATTGGACGATTAATTCGGGTGTGGTCCAGCAACGGTACACCTTTTCGCGCGGCGCGTTGAGGACGCGGGTGATGACGAGTTCACGATTGGCGGGAAACGAAGGTTGGTTTGAGGAAGACATGGGAGAAGGGGATGATTTGTTATTGGTATTCATCACTACAACGAACAAATCACCCGATTCCGGACACTGCTTGGAAAACCTCCGGGAAATTGTGGTGCGGCCTGATTCCGCGGTGAAATGAAGGTTTAACGATTATACGGATATTCACTCACCCAGTGAAAACCGCGACTGAGTAACGGAAACTTGGTTTCATCCACCCGGCGGAATTCCACATCGATCCGGTGATCGTTAAATAGTCCGGATATGATCAGGACATCGGATTTCGGCCGCTCCACCGTTAGCTCGAAAATCTTCGACGGTGCCTCACGGGAGGTGAAGGTGAGTTTATGGTCCTTAAGAGAACTGCTCGCGGTGAAATAGGCCTTCTGCGTGTTGGTATATTCCAAGGTGACGCCATATTCGGTAATAAAAAGCCGCTGCCATCGCGCGCTGCTTGATGTCGTCGGGACGACGACGGTGTTATCGATCTTGAATTCCTGCACCTCGTAAAGGCCATAGAGTTCAGGCCGCACGGGCGACTTCAGCCACTGTTTAAAATGGGCGATGGGAATCTGATAAAGGATCAGGCCAATCAGTAACGCCTTGGTGACAACGGCCGCAGGTTTCATCCAGGCTTTCCACCACGAGCGGTCGAAGGTGACAGCGGGTACCGGCCGGTGAAGCACGAGCACGTTGACCAGCCGGCGAAAATCGGGCGCAGCGAGGAACAGCGCGCAAAACAAAAGATGGGAGGAATAGATTTTCACCGGCACGTCGAAGCAGAAGTTCATCAGCATGACGTGAAACAGAACTGCCGATAAAATCAGTGACCCCAAGGTAGTGGTGCGCCGGAAAAACAACAGCAAACCGCCAGCGAACTCGCTGAAGCCGGCAAAAAAACTGTAGGCGGGGGAGAACCCCATGAACCGCCAAAGCAAACCCATCGGCGAAAATTCACTGTAAGGAGTGACCAGCTGATGCAGCATGGGCGCCGGCATTTGCTGATGGAGCATCTTGATCGCACCGTAAGTCAGCATCGTCATCGCCAGAGTGTACCGGACGATGGTGCGAACGATCTCAAGGACGAGCGGATCGTACCGACGCTTTCGGTCAAACCACATCCAGATCACCGCGCCTCCACCGGCCACCATCAACAGGGACAGGATCTGAACATAGTTGAAGGTCGTATCGCCGCTGCCGTTGGGACGGATGGTGATGGGAGGCAGGTGCAGGATTTTCTCCCCGACCAAAGGGACCATCTTCTCCCAAAGCTGGAAGTTAAACCAACCAAGGTAATTCAACCATGGAATCGGGCCGATGAATTGCGGCAGGCAATAAAGAGTCAGATAGAGGGCGAGAAAACGGAAACCGAGCCGCCGCCATCCCGCATGACGCAGGATGGGTTCAGTCGGGACGGGTGAAACGGCGGCGCTCGCGTCGGGGTAACTCAAGCAAAAGCAGGAGGAATGAGAAGATGAGACAACGATGCGGATTTGGGTTCCCGGGCAAGCCGCCATTTTACGATCGCTGCTGAAGGGGTGGCCGACCGGCGGGACGCTTATCCCTTGTGCCGGGGCCGGTGGTCTTTTAGCTCACGCAAAATGGAACTGCGACATTTGCGCACCTTTCTCATGGTGACGGAGACCCTCAATATCTCCGAGGCGGGTCGGAGGTTGCGGGTGACTCAACCGGCGTTGAGCCGGCAGATTCGCGATTTGGAACACGCTGTCGGGCATAAATTGTTTATCCGGCATCCCGGAGGACTGCGGCTGACCGCAGCGGGAGTCACATTGCGTGACCAAGGGGCGAAAGCGGTTGCGGCCGTGGACGAGGCCTTGCGCAATGCGCGTGGCGCGGGTGAGCAGGATTCTCGCGTGCTGCGGATTGGTTACTATGGCAACGTGGGGATTTGGGCTCTCATTCTTTCACCCGCACTCAAAAAACTGGAACGGCGATATCCCCACCTCACCTGCAACGTGGCGGAAATGACCGGAGGTGCGATGTCGGTGGCGTTGCGCGAGGATCGGCTCGAGGTGGCGATTTTGGGTCCGGGAGAATTCGGTCACATTTCCGGGATTAAGGTGGAGGTAGCCTGCACGGTGCCCGGTCTGGTGATCATGCCGGTCAATCACCGGCTGGCGAAAAAGCGTCAGGTGGCATTGGAAGATCTGCGGGACGAGGAGATCGTGAGCGTGACGCAGAAGGCGGCGCCGGGAAGGGACCGGGCATTGATTGATGCCTGTCGCACGGCCGGATTTGTGCCGAAGATTTTAAATGCCGCAACCAATCTTCCCGAGGCGATCATGATCATGACCAGGCGCATGGCGGTCGGTGTGCTGGGTTCGTTTGCGAGCCTCGCCCCACACCCCGGCGTGGTGTTTGTCAGGCTCAAGCCGCCCGGGGTGTCGCTCGATATTCACGTGGCTCACGTGGAAAATTCCCGTCCCGCCCGGCATCTCGCCGGATTGATCGCGGCGGAAGCGAAGCGAGCCGCCTTGCGCGCCTGAATCCTGGGTGGAGCGCGACCGGGCGGGCTTTCCGCAGCCTCCGCTATTTTTTTGCGGAACGGATGGATGAATTCTGAGTGCCGCCATGCCGATCCGGCATGGCGGCCCAACGACATGGCATTGGGCGGCAAAAGACGATTTCGCTAGGATTGATGGCAACGCGATCGATCCCGCAATCCATTATGAAATCATCCACTGTTTCCGCTTCTTCCCTTCCTCCCGATCACCCTGACGTGGTCATTTTTCCTCCGGTACTGCCGCTGGGGGGATTGATTCTCGGTTTTATTTTGCAGCATTTTTTCCCCCTGGCACTCCGGCCTGACTGGCTTTTTGGCGTTCTGCACATTCCGGCCGCGACTATTTTCGCGATCGGCGGATTCGGGCTGATGATTTCCAGCCGGATGGCAATGAAGCGTGCCGGCACCAATGTCAGTCCCCGGTTTCCGGCCCTGCGATTGGTGGCGGAATGGCCGTTCACCTTGAGTCGGAATCCCATGTATCTGGGCGGCAATCTTGCGTTGTTGGGCCTCGGTTTGGGTTTTCGCCTGCCCTGGGTTGGCGTGCTTTTTCCACTCCTCGTTGCGATCTGCCATTATGGTGTTGTTTTGCGGGAGGAAGCATACTTGGAACGGAAATTCGGCGACGATTACCGCGCTTATCAGGCCCGCGTGAAACGCTGGCTGTGAGCCATCCGTTGCGCCGAAACGAAACAGCCGATAGTCAGCGATGAAACTTTTTTTTCGAATACTCACCCGATCAGTCGTGGTGCTGGTGGCCCTGGTCGGTTTAATTGTCGCGGGAGTGTATTGGGGCAGCGAATCCAAGCTTCACCGGCGCTTTGAGGTCCGGGTGGTTCCTGCTGCGGTGGCAACGGACGCGGCGGCCATCGGGCGGGGGCGTCACATCGCGATCACGCGGGGCTGTCTGCATTGTCACGGCGAAAACCTGGAAGGAGGAACGGTGGTCGACAATCCGATGATCGGCAAAATCTTTGGACCCAATCTCACCCGGGGACTGGGCGGTCTGCCCGAAGGTTTCGGCATTGAAGACTGGGTTCGCGCCATCCGCCACGGGATCGGGCCGGACGGGCGGCCGCTGGTGATCATGCCGGCGGCGGAGTTTACCCATCTGAGTGATGGCGATTTTGCCTCGCTGCTCGCCTTTCTCCTCGCCGCGCCGAAGGTGGATCGCACAACCGTGCCGGTGCGCTTGGGCCCGGTGGGACGCTTGCTGGTGCTCACGGGAAAACTTCCTTTGGCCGCCGACTTGATCGATCATGCCGCGGTGCGACCGGATAATGTCATTCCCGGCATTACGGTGGAGTACGGCGGTTATCTCGCGGCCAATTGCATGGGCTGCCATGGACCCAATCTTTCCGGCGGTAAAATTCACGGAGCACCTCCGGAATGGCCGCCGGCAAGCAACCTGACGACGATCTTCGACGGACCACTGGTCCACTGGAGCGAGGATGACTTTGTCGCCACGTTGCGCACCCACCGCCGGCCGAATGGCGTGAACTTGAACGAAGCGATGCCCCGTACGTTCGGGCAGCTTACCGACGAAGAATTGAAAGCGCTTTGGGCCTATCTCCGCACGGTGCCACCGGCGAACGGGGGGTGAATCATTCGTCGGAATCGGTTCGGCCATGAAACCGCGCCCTGCCGGGCGGGGGTGTCCGCCGGGGCGGGGCTTGCACTGTTTCCCTGGGATGATTGAATCGGATCGATGAACGACCCCGTGATGGATCGGCAGATACAGGCGATCTCCCGACCGGATAAAGCGCTCTTGACCTATTATCTGCTGGTGGCGGCAATCGTTCCGCCGTTGTTTCCCGTGACCGCGGTGGTGCTGTATTTCCGGTACCATACCATGCGTTATCGATTCACGAACGATGGCATTTCGATGAGTTGGGGGATTCTCTTTCGCCGTGAGATCATTCTGAATTATGCGCGCATTCAGGATATTCATCTGAAATCCAACGTCGTCGAACGCTGGCTGGGGCTGGCGCGAATCATGGTGCAGACCGCCTCCGGAAGTAATTCCGCGGAGATGACAATCGAAGGCCTCAAGGAATTCGAAGCCCTGCGCGATTTTCTGTATGCGCACATGCGGGGAGTGAAAGACCGTCATGCTCATCCTGCCGTGCCCGCGGTTTCTCCGGCGGGTGCGTTGGCCAGTGACGAATTGGCGGCGGCGCTGCGTGAAACGGCGCGGGAACTTCGCGCGGTGCGCGAGGCACTGGAAAAACGGGAGAGCAACCGCGGAGGGGGGCAACGCCATGTATGAGCCTTTGCGCAGTCGGATTCTCGCGTGGTTGAAAGTGCCACCCACACCGCGGCCGCCGGCCGGCGATCCGGCGTCGTTACAGGTGTTTCGCGCGGGTCGGAATTATTATCATTTGCGGATCGCAGCCTGGGCGGGCGCTCAGCTGCTCGCCCTGGCCGGTATTATTTTTTGGACGTCCATGCTGCTGGAGGTGGAATCCGTCGCTCACGACGAAGCCGCCCGCCGGGCCAGGGCGCCGGCCGCCAGCGCCGTCCCCGCCAGCCAACCCAACGAGGGAAAGCCAGCCAATGGTGAGCGGCGTCCGTCCGATAAATGGATCAACCGTGTAGCGGATAAACTCGCCTCCGCCGGCAAAAACAAGGGACGGGAATGGGCGGCCTTCAAGCAGTCCCTCGTCGAAATCGCGCTCGTTCTTCCTCCCTGGGCCTTTCCGCTGGTCTGGGCGCTGAAGATAGCCAGTTTTGCGATCTACGTTTTGCAGATTCCATTTACGTATGCGGTTCGCCGGCTCGATTACGAAATGCGCTGGTACATGGTCACCGATCGCAGTCTGCGGCTGCGTCACGGAGTGTGGAAGGTGGTGGAATCAACGATGAGCTTCGCGAACGTTCAGGAAGTGGTGATGTCGCAAGGGCCTCTTCAGCGGCTTCTGGGCCTGGCGGATGTGAAGGTAAAGTCAGCGGGGGGCGGTGGCGGCGACGAAAAAAACCAACCCGGTGAGGATTTGCATGTCGGGATTTTTCACTGCGTGACGAATGCCACGGAAATCCGGAATCTGATCATTGAACGGTTGCGTCATTTTCGTGAAAGCGGGCTGGGCGATCCGGACGATCATGCGATTTCGGCTGGCGCGGTTTCACCGGAAAAGCCCGCGGCCGACGCCCTCGCCGCAGCCCGGGAGCTTGCCGCGGAAGCGCGGGCTTTGCGCGCCGTGCTTTCGTAGATTCATCGGATCTTCTTCCGTGGATTGATGGTGATCTGAGACGAAAGCGTGGGAAAACCTGGCCGGCACGTCCGCCCCTTTACTTTTCGGGGCCGCTCACCATACGCTCGAAACCATGAAGTACGCTCTTCGCCAGCTACTAATGAATCCCGGCTTTGCGATCGTGGCGCTCGTGACCCTTGCACTTGGCATCGGCGTCAACACCACGGCGTTCACCGTGTTGAACCGGCTGATGTTGCAGGCATTGCCGTTCCACGATCCGGGATCTCTCGTGCAAATCTGGTCGAGCACCGCCCGGGATGGCAACGGCCTCGTTCCTCCGGCGGACTATTTTGATCTGCAGGCCCAGAACACGGTCTTCACGGACATGGCCGCTTATTCGCCCTGGAATTCGGTGAGCTATGTCGAACCGGACAAGGCACCGATTCAGGTCGGCGCGATTTACATGACTGCCAACTTCTTTCCGATTCTCGGTGTGCAACCCCAGCTTGGGCGCACTCCCACCGAGGAGGAGTCAAAGAAAATGGCGTTCGTGACGCTTATCAGCGATTCCTTCTGGCGGAAGCATTACAACGCGGACCCCAATGTGCTTGGGCGCACCATTCGCCTGAACAGCCGGGAAAGCACGATCATCGGAGTCATGCCGGCGACGTTGGAGGATCCGGCCCTCTTTAACAGCCGGCCGTCGATTTACTATCTGGATCCTGCGATTCACAGTCGTACCGTCAGGACGGTCGGTTGGGAACTGGTGCTCGCCCGGCTGAAGCCAGGGGTCAAAATCGGCCAGGCTCAGGAGCAGATGAATGTTCTGGCGAGCCGTCTGGCCCACGATTATCCGGAAACGAACAAGGATCGTGCGGTGAAGGTGGTGCCGTATCCGACCAACCAGCTCGGAGATGATAATGCGCAACTTGCCTGGATGACCCTGGCGCTTACCGGACTGGTGCTTCTGATTGCCTGTATCAATCTGGCGAATCTGCAGCTCGTCCGGACTACACGTCGCGGTCAGGAAATCGCCATTCGGCTCTCGCTCGGGTGCACGCGCTGGCGGCTGATTGGCATGCTTCTCCTGGAGAGTGTCATTCTTTCCACCGCAGGTGGCGCGCTGGGGATTGGGGCTGCCGTCTGGAGCAATGCCTTTGTGGCGCGCTACCTCGATATGGACATGCCGCTCAATCTGAAGGTCATGGCGTTTACGTTTTTTGTCTCTCTGATCACCGGGGTGCTCTTCGGCACGGTTCCGGCGTGGCTGGCTACGCGCGTGGACCTCGGCGCCTCTTTGAAGTCGGGCGGGCGTGGCTCGACTTCGGATCGCTCGCGACACTGGCTGCGTCAAAGTCTGGTTGTCATTGAGCTGGCGCTGGCGCTCACGCTGCTGGCGGGAGCCGGATTTTTCATCAGTGGCATCTTTCGCCTGACGCATCGGGATCTGGGGTGGGACGCCACGCATGAAATCATCGGTGCCATCCGGCTGGATCAGGACCACTACTGGGGCAAAAATAATGAAGCGCGCGTGCTGGCGTTTGGCTCGCATGCGCTGGAGTCGCTTGGCGCCATTCCCGGAGTTCAGGCCGCCGCGATTGCTTCCGATTCGCCGTCCTGGGGTAACAATATGATGCCCTTTCGCGTGGAAGGGAAAGAGGTGCCGGCGAGCGGGGAGGAGCCCGTCGCCGGTTATTGCAACGTCAGCCCGGGATGGTTCGAGGTTTTCGGCCTGCATCTGCTGCAAGGGCGGCTTTTCACCGACGCGGATCGTGCCGACTCGGCCCAGGTCGCGATTGTGACCGAATCAATGGCCCGCAGGATTTGGCCGGGCGAGTCCGCGATTGGCAAACGCGTGGCGACCTTCAATCCGGGAAATCCCAAAGCTGAACTGAAATGGGCCGAGGTGGTTGGTGTCCTCAGGGATTTCAAAGGCGGCGGGGAATTCTACAATCCCGCCATGAACAATCTGAAGCTGATCCGGCCATGGGCCCAGGAAAGCGACCCGGTCCATGGGACCGTTTTTTGCCTGCGGACTGCGGGGCCCACCGGCCTGCTGAAGGAGCAGTTGCGCAAGGCCATCGGCCAACTTCTGCCTGACCTGGCGCTCAATTATCTGGTGACAATTGAAGAGGACACGGCGAACACCTACTCCTATTTTAATTTCCTGCGCCGCATTTTGGTGCAGATCGCCATTCTGGGACTGCTGCTTTCAGGCGTTGGAATTTACGGCGTGGTGGCGAACCTCGCTTCCGAGCGCACCAAGGAGATCGGAATCCGCATGGCCTTGGGCGCGCAACCCGGCGGAATCGTGTGGCTGTTCATCCGTAATGGACTGATCCTCGCCAGCATCGGCGCGACGCTCGGGCTGGGAGCGGCTTTTGCCCTGATCACCACCCTCGCGCGCATTTTGCCGGCGTTACCCGGTAGAAATCCGTGGATGATGGTGGGTACCGCTTTGCTGCTGATTGGAGTCGCCCTCGTGGCCTGTTGGTTACCCGCGCGCAGAACCGCACGGGTCAGTCCGATGCTCGCACTCCGCGCGGAATAGTTTCGCGCGGCGGGATTGTCCGTTTACCGGGACCGGGTGATGCGATTTAACTCGCAAATCTTGCGGGTTGAACCGTCGGTCCGCGGCGAAAATTATTCCGCTTTGCGTTCAGCCGCTGCCTTGGCGACGATTTCCTGCAGCTCTTTGACGTAGTCGGCGATGGCGGCCTCGCTGGCGCTTTTGCCGCGTTCCATGATGAAGTTCTGCAGGACAGTGCTGGCCTGCCTGGCCACGGCAACTTGCTTCTGCCCAAACGGGGTCTTGGATTCGGCAATCAACCGTTGCAATTCCTCCTCTGAAAATTCCTTCGCATAGAGGTCACTCCAGACGGCAATGGCTTCATCGGCCGTCCAGCTTGTCGCCATTTTTGCGATCATTTTTTCGGCTGCCGCCCGGATTGCATCCCAGGTTTCGGGCTTCAGTCCCGGCATGCTGGTGGAGATTTGCGTGAACATTTTCTCAGCCACTTCGCCACCCTGTTTTTTTGTCGCCGCCTTGGCGTCATGCACCATTTCGTCGATGCCGATGAGCTTGGCATATTCACCCGCCAAGGCTTTCTTTGGGTCGGTTTCCGCGTGGATTTGCGCGACCAAGGTGAGGCTCAGAATGAGAAGAAATAGTTTTTTCATGGGATGGTTGGGGATGGGGTGCGGCCCGGATGCGACGGACCCAAATGCGACGGCGTTTCCCGCGAGTCAACCTTCGTGGCGTCCGGCGAAGAAAAATCGTGCGGCGCGGATGATGTGCTGGTAGCTTCGCATTTACTCATGCCCGATTCGGTCAAGCATTATACCTGGACGTGGGATCTGGCTTCGTCGCCGGAGGAGCTCTGGCCGCTCATTTCGGACACCGACCGTTTCAACCGCGATTGCGGGTTTCCATCCGTTACGGTGGTGCCTGCGGCGGAAGTGAAGGGACTTCGCATGATGGACGCGCGACGTCTGCGCACGCACCACCTGGGGCTGGCGATCGAGTGGGACGAGCGGCCATTTGAGTGGGCGATCAATCGGTCGTTTGGGGTGGAGCGAATTTTCCGGCGCGGTCCATTCGCACGGATTGCCGCGCGATGCGAGTTGGAGGCCCGAACGCCTTCGGGTACACGGCTGACTTATCAGATTTGGTTCACCCCGGCGAATGCGCTGGGCCGCCTGGCTCTGTTCTGTGGCGGAGCATCCTGGCAATTCCATCGTCCGTTTGACCGCGTTTTCCGCCAGTATGACGGGCAGGCGAAACGAGGTGGCTCGATTTCGCCTCTCGCCAAATATTCCCGCTTCAGCCCGGGCGGCGCCGCCCGACTCGCCGCCATCAGGGGTTTGCTCTTAAAGGAAAAAAATCGCTTTGCGGCAATCATCGAGCGGCTCGCGCTGTTTGTGGCCGAAGCCGATGATCTCGACTGCCAGCGGATTCGCGCCTATGCCCTGGCCGATCGCTGGAAAACCAACCGGCGCGAAACCTTGCAGGTTTGTCTGCATGCGACGCGGGCGGGGATGCTCGATTTTCATTGGGATGCGCTTTGCCCGCACTGCCGGGGAGCCAAGGCGGTGGCGGCAACCTTGTCGGAATTGAGTACGGAAGTTCACTGCGACACCTGCCAGCTGGATTACGCGGCGGAGTTTGCTTGCTCGTTCGAGCTGACGTTTACGCCAAC